>NZ_ONDD01000018.1 GCF_900316465.1 uncultured Fibrobacter sp.
ATCGAGCCGTACCTCAGCGACCAGTGGTTCGTGAAGATGGACGTGCTCGCCGAAAACGCGATGAACGCCGTGAAGTCGGGCGAAATCAAGATTATCCCCGAACGTTACGCCAACAAGTATCTGGACTGGCTCGCCGAAAAGCGCGACTGGTGCATCAGCCGTCAGCTCTGGTGGGGCCACCGCATTCCTATCTGGCACACGGACGCTAGCGAAGACGAACTGAAGGCCGCATTCGCGGGCCGCGACGACATCTACTTCTACAAGGCCGAAAACGGCGGCTACCTCGTGTGCAGCCAGGAAGAAGACCTGAAGGAAGACGCCGTTCCGGGTCACGAACTCAAGCAGGAAGAAGACGTGCTTGACACGTGGTTCTCCAGTGGACTCTGGCCGCATTCGACCATGGGCTGGCCGGAAAATACCGACACGCTCAAGCGCTACTACCCCACCAGCGTGCTCGTGACGAGCCGCGACATCATTACGCTGTGGGTCGCCCGCATGGTGCTCTTTAGCCAAGAGAACATGGGCACGGTCCCGTTCCACACGGTGTACATCCACCCGAAGATTCTGGACGGCAATGGCCAGACCATGAGCAAGTCCAAGGGCAACGGCGTGGACCCGATGGATATCGAAGAGAAGTACGGTACCGACGCTCTGCGCTTTGTGATGGCAAGCCTTTGCACCGACAACCAGGACGTGCGCCTGCCGGTGAAGAAGGAAAAGCAGCCGGATGGCCGCGAAATCAACACCAGCGAAAAGTTCGAAATCGGCCGTAACTTCAGCAACAAGCTGTGGAACGCCTGCCGCTTCCTTTACCCGCAGCTCGAACAGGCCGGTGCGCTTGCCGCCGAACTTCCGATGGACAAGAACTTGTTCGCACTCGAAGATAAGTGGATTTTGAGCCGCCTGCAGACGACCATCAAGGACGCCACCCGCATGCTCGAAGAATACCACTTCGCCGAACTCGCCGGGTTCCTGTACCGCTTCGTGTGGGACGACGTCTGCTCCAGCTACTTGGAAATCAAGAAGGCCGTGATCAACAGCGAAACGCTCACCGCCGAGAAGAAGAACGCTATGGCAATTCTCAGCTACGTGCTGAAGAACGTGCTCGACTTGCTCCACCCGGTGATGCCGTTCATTACCGAAGAGCTCAACAGCATCCTGTTCCAGGGCAGCGAAATGGTGATCAGCCGCGCATGGCCCAAGGCCGACGAATCCCTCATCGACGCAAAGATCGAAGCCGCATTCGACCAGGCATTTGCCGTGGTGGAAAGCGTGCGTGGCGTGCGTGGCCGCTACAACGTGAGCCCCGCTACCAAGCTCAGCGCCGTGGTGAGCGTCGATGACGCCGCAACGGAAGCCAGCGTGAAGGACTGCATGGCAATCATCACCGAACTTTCGGGTCTCTCTGACCTGAGCGTCGCCGTGAAAGCCGCAAAGCCGAAGTTCAGTGCCAGCGCCGTGGTTCCCGGTGGCGAGCTCTACATCCCGCTCGAAGGAATCCTCGACCCGGCTGCAGAAATCGCCCGCCTCGAAAAGGAAATCGAGAAGGCCAAGGCATTCGCCGCTTCGATTGAACGCAAACTCTCGAACGAAAAGTTCGTGAGCGGTGCCCCCGAAGCCGTGGTGAACGCCGAACGCACCAAGCTCGCTACGCAGAGAGAAATTATTGCAAAGGATGAAGCAGCCCTTAAGGACTTGCAATAATTTCTCGACAGGACAAATGCATAGGGCGAGAGTCGCAGCCATGCTTGCATGGATATGACCGAGCCCAGCATTTGGTACTTGAGCGAAGCGAAAGTACACATTATCGCCAAAAACGAAGCAGCTCTTAAAGAACTGAAGTAGTCGCAGCGACAATCCATTTTAAAAGAGGTGTTCCTAACGGAGCACCTCTTTTTCGTTGACTAAAATCACTCGTTTTTGACGGCCTTGAAAACGGCTCTCCTTTTTTACTATTTTCTAGAGATGGATTAAAAGGAGAAAAGAGTATGAATTTCACCAAAATTCTATTTGCAGGCGTATTTGCCGCTAGCATCGGAGTCACAACCTTACAGGCTGCAGAATGTAACGTCACCCACCATCAAGGCACAGGTGGCAGCACTGATCCTTACCTAGGGTACCCGGCGACAGCGCTCTACCTTTTCGAAGACAGTTACCTAGACCTTTCCAAGATGAACTTGCGCGAGCCCGCGGTCAAGAATGCTGCCAGCACCGATACAGCGTGGGTGTACAGGTCCGAACTAGATTCCACCATGATCGTGATTGTCACCGAAAAGGTGGTCAAGGTGGCTCGAGTGACCTACTCCGATGACGAGAATTCACGAGTAGATTCCCTTTTCACTGTGAAGCACAAAGACGTGTACAAAGACGAATTTCCGCGCCTGCAGAAGGCGGGAGTTTTCAAGGGTACCGCCGAACAGGCGGATTCCCTCGTGACGCACGTGTTTGAATTGTGCCAAAAATATTATAGCAAGGAATTTGGTTACACCGGCTGCGAATTCAACGGCCCCGAGAAAAGAAGAAGAAACGGAGGAGGGGATGTCGACATTGTCGATGTTCCGCTCGCATATGCGGCCGTTGCCGGCGAATTTACCATCCTTCTTGATACGCTGAACACATGCCCGGACTACAAGTTCCCTGCCGAGGATATTACGGCGATACAGATTTCAAGATTAAACCACGAAGCCAAATTCACGCGAGTTGGCTTTAACCGCTACCATATCGCAGATGTCGCGAGCAACGCTCCGTACAAGTCTTTCAGCTTAAATGGTCAACTGATAGAACGCGGCACCTTGAACAACGGCATTTTTACAGCAAAAAAATTACCCGTCATCCTGATGTTGAATAACGGGCAAAGCGTTTACTTGAAGGATTAACGTTTTTTCTGGTATTCTTCGTATTCGCCGTCTTCCCACTCGCGCTTGTATTGTTCGCAATCTTCTTCGAACTCCGTCGCGTGCATCATAAGTTCATTTATGGGCGCGCCTTGGAAAGATATTACAAAGTAAGAGACTCCGTTTTCGCAGTGTGTTTCAGTGAAATTCCTTTTCCTTGATTTTTCTTCGATACCCTGTTCGAATTCAAGGCACATGGCCGTTTTATTATACGAATTCAAATTGTAATAGGACTGTTCATAATATTGCGTGCCATTGCCGGTTTCATCAAAAGTAATTCTTTCTACATGTCCCTTATAGTTCGGGATATTCAACTTGATCTGTCCCCAGATTTTACCATCTTCATCGGTTCCACTAGTTGCATAGCAATAAAATTCCGGATCGCCATTTTGCGGGAAACTACCCTTTGCGGAAGGTTTTCCACCGTTAGACGGATCAGAATCGGACGCACCGGATGAAGAATCGCCGCAGGCCGTAAAGGCAAGCGCAAGCACTAAGGAACTGATGGCAAAAAGGGCTTTTTTCATATTTTTCCTCTATTACATTACAAGCTTACAAACTTTCGCATGCTCGTGAAAGTCGCCGCAATGCTCAGCAAGACCGACACGACAAGCGTTACGACAGGCACGAACAGCCCGCTCAAGAAAGCCTCGTGACCGAGCTGCACCAACAGCAATAGCGGCACGATAAGAAACAAAGTCAGATGAGTCGCAGCCCGGACCGTCTTAACGCGGAGCGAAACGACAAGCGAAAATGAGGTCGTGAGAAGCACCGCCGAAAGCGCCCCGAGAACAGATGCCACCGCAGACATCGTCGAAATTTCAGGATGCGACACCCAGTAACCGAACTGTGCGAGCAACGCAAACACCACCGGGAACGGAAGAATCGCCAGAAGCTTGCCCCAGAAGAGTTTTGCAGGAGCAATCGGCGCTAGTTGCAGGAGTTCTAGGGAATTACGTTCGCGTTCGCCCGCAAAAGTATCGCCAGCAAGGGGCGAGCCCATGGGCGCCATGAGGCAACCGAGCAAGAGCATCATGTAGCCCTGCATGCCCTCCATAATCTGGCCACCGTAACGCGACACGGCTATGCCCTGGCTAGCCGCCAAAATCACGGGCGGGATAACGAAGGGGATCCAGAATTTCGGGTCCCTGAAAATCAGGCGAAGTTCGTGCTTGAATACGTGAAGCATAAGCCCAATGTAGCAAATAATTCCAAGGTCGCGATTTTCTATATTTGGGCTGCCTTAAACCAAGGAGACTTTATGGCCGCTCAAGGTGAACACAACAAATGGATTGCCCTAGCCCTTTGCATTTTGCTCGGCTACCTAGGACTGCACCGTTTTTACGAAGGTAAAATCTGGACCGGAATCCTTTGGCTTTGCACCGGCGGCCTCTGCGGTGTGGGCATCGTTGTCGACGCGATTCTTATCGTGATGAAACCCGAGCATTATTAATCTAGACTATGAAACACTTATTCGTTATCGCTACAGGCAATCCCGGAAAAATCAGGGACTTCGCCCACATTCTCGGAACCGAGAACAAGGAATTCAAGACGCTCAAGGACATCGGCTTTACAGACGACATTGTTGAAGACGGCGATTCATTCGAAGCAAACGCCATCATCAAGTCTAGTACAGTGGCCAAATGGCTTTGCGAAAAGCACATTGAAGCAAGCGTGCTTGCCGACGATTCTGGCCTTGAAGTGTTCGCTTTGAACGGCGAGCCCGGCATTTACAGCGCCCGCTACTGCGGCTACCATGGCAACGACCAGGCAAACAACGACAAGCTCATGCAAAAACTCGAGGGCGTCAAGGACCGCAGCGCCCGCTACTTCTGCGCACTCTCTTACCAGAAAGTCGCCGAAGTCGACGGCAAGTGGACCGTGACCGAGCCGAAGATTTATGAAGGCGAGTGCCGCGGACAAATCAACTTCGCGCCCGTAGGCGACATGGGATTCGGCTACGACCCGCTATTTGTGCCCGACGGATTCGACCGCACCTTCGCTCAAATGGAGCTTGCGGAAAAGAAAGGCATCAGCCACCGCGGCAACGCCATTCGAGCGATGAAAGCGGATTTAGAAGCCAAGGGCTAGAAATAAAAAAGCCGATGCTGACCTGCGTCAGCATGACTTCAAAAACAAAAAAGTCCCCGAACGGGGACTTTTTTCATGCAATAAAGCCGAGCGGTCTCATTAGAACCAGCGCCAGGTCAGGCCGAAGAGCACCATGCTCTTGTACTGCGTGTCTTCGTCGAGATCCCAGTCGTAGGCCATGTCAAAGCCAACCTGGAGTTCAACGAGCGGAGCAATCATCACAGAGAGCAAGTTTTCCCAAAGGCCGTCGATCTTTTCGACACCTTCGAAGTTGCAGAAGGCCCACAGACGGGTCTTGAAGCTCACGATGTCAGAGAAGGCATACTTGGCTTCGGTGATAGATTCGAGACCGGGTTCGTCACGGAACTTTTCGAACTTTTCGGTATCCGGATCGTCAGCGTAACCGTAACCGTTAGAAATGGTCATGCGGTTAGCAAAACCGAGACGCTGAGAGAAGTTGTCGTTCGGAATGTAAGCAAGACCGGCGAGCTGAGTTTCGTATGCCGGATCCATGAAGCTGGAAATTGCCTTCTTGACTTCGTTGCCATCTTCGTCTTCGCTATATTCGTAGCCAGCCATGAACTGAGTTTCAAAGCGGTTACCGATATAGGGTTTCAGGACTTCGGTCATGTTGAAGTCGAGCATAGATTCCCAGAAGAGACGGTCGTTGGACTTGCGCTTACCCACGCCCTTAGTCCATGTCTGACCGAGGTCGATGTCGATGAGGTTACGCCAGTTAGCAACCTTCCACTTACCCTGCACGTCGGCATCGTAGGTCACGAGCCAAGTGTAGTTGGAGGTACCGTCCTTCTGCCAGTTGCTGAAGTTGTACCAGTTATAACGAACAGCTGCGACAACGTCGGCAGTCCAGTTTTCGGGGAGAGCCCCTTCGAACATGCCACCTTCAGCCATTGCAGGAGCGGCGAAAGCGCAAGCAAATGCGCAAGCCTTGATAAGTGATTTCATCTTCATATTGATTCCTTTTTTGTGGCCCGTGCTACGGCGAGCCGAGTTTTATGCAAAACAATATAGGAATAAAAACAGATTTTTGCGAGTATAATCGTATGTTTTGTCTATATTTGGACTATGTTTCGTGCTTTTTTTAGATCCCTGCTTTTTGTAGTCCTTTTTGCCTCTGTTTTTAGTTTCGCCGGAGACTGGCGCTTTAGTGCCGGTGCAGGCATACGCAACCAGACTCCAGTTGTGCTGATTGGAGGCGTCGGCTACAACAACTTGATGGTCTACCTGCAGGGAATGGGCATGAGCAAAGGCGAGAACCACTTTTGGTGCGGCTACCGCGGCAGCCTGCTCTGGACCTTCTTTAAAGAGTTCCCGTTCCACTTTGACACAGGCCTTGGCCTCGGCTACGAATACGCCGAAGCCCCGAACAAAATGCACCAGGCGATCAACAAAGCTAACGAAGGCAAGTACACATTCCCCCACAACTATAAAGAAACTGCCGATCTTTCGCTTGAACTTTGGACTCACCTTTACGGCATCTATACACAAATCAGCGTCCCTATCAATCGCTACCGCGAACACGATGTAAAAAAGCTCCTCTGGGGAGCCGGATACATGTTTGAATTCTAGAAACGAACGCTATTGTAATCACAGCGTATTACATTTAAAATCACCCCGGATAAAACCGGGGATTTTTTATTAAAAAACTCTTGATAAATTCGGAAAAATAATTTTTACATACAAATGACATTTTTCCAAACAACGTAATACGTGGTTAAAACACACATAATCACGACGACAACTTTGTTCGAAATATTACTTACAAATACGTTATTTTTATAATATGACAAAGCGCAAAAATTATTTATAAATTACAAAAAGCCTATTTTAAACCAGTCTAAAAAGGAGACTTATATGGCAATAGATACAACAGCAGGAACCGTCGCACAGAACATGTTGAACGGTATTGATTACAGTGCCCTTATTGGTGGACCGTTGCAGGCCGCGATTTCCGCACAGGCAATGGCAGCAAAGTCCTCTTGGGAATTTATTCAGCAAGTCGGCTTGAACACCACTTCTGACGGTCACAAGGAAGCTGTCAACGTGACGTTCACCTACCAGAAAGACGGTAATCTCACCACCATGATTGTTCCTATCCTGACGATCGTTCCGATTCCCATGATTGTGATTGATGACATCAGCATCGATTTCAAGGCATCCATCAACGCCTCTTCTTCGTCTTGCACCGAAAATTCGGAATCCACAGCACTCGATGTCGGTGGCGAAGCCAAGGCAAAGCTTGGTTGGGGTCCGTTCAGCCTTTCCATTACCGCTAGGGCTAACTACTCCAGCAAAAAGGATTCCAAGGCAACGTCTGAATCCCGCTACTCTGTAGAATACACGCAGGATGTTCATGTTCACGCAAAGCAGGCTGACGTTCCGGCCGGTCTTGCTACGGTTCTGAACATTCTCACCATGTCTGCTATGGGTGACGCCGGTGTTGACGGTAAGATTGATGTCGAAAAGAGCGAAATCACTCCGACTCCGGGCGATGAACAGTCCTGCAACATTTCGATTACGAATGCTAGCGGCCTACTCGCCAAGGGTGCAAAGATCAAGATTAAGCCTGTTGCCGCAGAAGGCTCCGGTTTCCAGAATCTTAAAGTCACCTATGATCACATCAAGAAGGCTGTCGAACCCGATACAGAAATTGAACTTCCCAAGGGCAATACGACTCTGTACTTCTCCATTGATGAAAACAAGCCTCTGCCGCCGATGACCCTGGAACTCACCGCCACGGTCAACAGCAAACAGACTCTCACGGGAGAAATCCTCATCAACGAAGTCAAGGCCATCGAAAACAAGCCCCAAGCCTAACGCTAACCTAACTTCATAAACATTTCCCGGACTGGAGTAAAATCCAGTCCGGGAGCATCTAAAAAAAACTATGCCTAAGTTAAATTCAGTTATCGCATCTATCCTCGATTCGCTTGACAGTGCTCAGCACAAAAGCAATCTTACCACTAGCCAACTTGCCGAGCAGTACAGAACTGACAACACTCTCAAGTACCTGCAGCTCCCCAACGCCGTCATGTCAGAAGTGGACATCACTTTGCGTTACGCCATCAACAGCTATTCTAACCCGGTGATGCTAAAGAAAAGCCTCACAGAGTCAAACGATGCAACATTGGCCAAAGAAGCGAAATTCACGCCCAAAGTGCTGAACCGTACAGCCAACCGAACCGTCGCTGAAAATCTCTACGCCAAACTTGAACCGAATCTGTCCAGGAATGCCAAAGAAATTCTTGCCGATAGCACCAAGAAAGAAATCCTGATTAGCAGAATTCAAGACACACTCTATACTTCTGGTAAAAATCAAAAGTCTGCAGACGACACAACAACAGCGGTATTAAAGACCATTAACGAGTCGCTCTCAGAAAACAACGAAGTCGCTACAGCCGAAAAAAAGGCATTGACGGATCTGATTGCTAACGCAAGACAAAGAGTCTTCACCGTTTCTGCATCAGAGGACATTGGCGATCTCGACGTCATTATCGACGCTAACGCCCTTGCAGACATGCCTGAAGAGGCGATTCAGACTTTACACATTACAACGAAAATGCAAAACTACCGTTGGATTGAAGGCGACACCGGTGAATTCGTTCCCGTTGACTAAAAGGAGCATCCATGTCACAAACATCAACTCTTGAAAACATATTTTTCACTCCGATTAACGCCATTATCTCTGCGGATTTCATGGCGGCGAAAAGGACGGCCGATTTCATTAATGAATACGGCTTTACTAACGAAAAAGATCAAATCGACAACGACACCACCGATGTCGGAAATCTGAAAAAGACCTCTTTCCGCTATAATCAAGTGGGTGCAAACGGAGAGCCTATCACGAAGGTGATGACGCTTCCGACCCTGTCGATGATTCCCCTGCCCCTTTTGCATGTTGACCAAGCGGATTTCGACTTTGCCGTTCGTGTCATAGACACCGAAAACGACAATAAAACAAAGCTGACCGACTCTGCACCTGTCGTCGAAACGAAAAAAATCATTGCAACTCTTGCCGCGCAAACAGACAAGAACAAAAAAAGCAATGAAAGCAGCCCGCACCTTGACGCAAACATTTACGTGAAGGTAAAAGTGGTGCAATCCGACATGCCGGCCGGCTTGAGCAACCTTTTAGCCTTAATGGGCACAAACACGCAGAACGTTCCCCTGGAACAGATTATTCCTCGTGAAAACACGGTCAAGCTGGAAATCGGAAAGGGCGCCGAATCTGCAATCACCTTGAAGGACCCGCTAACGAACCTGCCGATTGCAAACGAACTGATTACCGTTTACTATGACGAATCTACAGAGCTGTCTCTTTCTAGCGAAAAGAAGCACTGGGGCAACGGTCTTTCCATGGTTACTAATAGCCAGGGTACGATTCCTTGGGTCGCAAGCATCAAGAACCATGGTCAGGTCAAAGGCGGCATGACCCAAAAGGTTACATTTACTCATAGCAATGGTTCCACGTGCGCCGTTGACATTTACTTCTACGAGAAATAACTATGGAAGAAAAAACGTACAACTCCCCCACAGGCATTCTTTGCCCCGTTTGCAAAAAAGGAATTATCAAGCTTTCTCTTCACGATTTCTTGACCAATTCCTCGACAAGGTGCCCCATTTGCGGGACCGACTTCAGAATGGACAAAAAGAAGTGCGCTGGTGTTATCAACAAGCTGCATGAACTTGATGTCGCGACCACCGAAGTCAACCGTCTCAAGCACCAGAGTCTCTAAATACTATAAACCTAACTTAGGCAAAAAAAAAGATCCGCCGGCATTCGCCGACGGGTCTTCTTAATTTTGAAAGTAATAACGACTACTTCTTCGGGAGCACAACCGGCTTGCCGAAGTCGACGTTGGTCTTGTTGCCGAGCAACAGGGCGCGCGTCTTGAGCGGGAGGCCGTAGCAGCGGATGAAGCCCGTTGCGTCCTTCTGGTCGTACATGTCGACGTCGGTGAATCCGCCGAGGCCCATGTCGTAGAGGCTGTAGGGGCTCTTGATGCCGGCCGGAATGATGTTACCCTTGTAGAGCTTGAGGGTCACGTCACCGGTAACAACCTTGTTCACTTCAGCGAAGAAGGCGTCCATAGCCTGGCGGAGCGGAGTGAACCACTGGCCATTGTACACGAGGTTGGCATAGGTCATAGACATCTTCTGGGCTTCGAACAAAGTTTCCTTGTCGAGCACGAGCTGCTGCAGGCATTCGTGAGCCTTGTACAGGAGCGTGCCACCCGGAGTTTCGTACACGCCGCGGCTCTTGAGGCCGACAAGGCGGTTTTCAACGATGTCCAAAAGACCGCAAGCGTTCTTGCCGCCAATCTTGTTCAGGTATTCGAGGAGTTCGACAGCGCCCATCTTCTTGCCGTCGATAGCCACCGGATTACCCTTATCGAAGGTAATCGTCACGTGATCGGCCTTGTTCGGGGCCTTTTCATACGTGTTGGTGTGCTTGAGGAATTCGTACTTGTGTTCCTGTTCCGGGAATTCCAGAACGCCACCTTCGTGAGAGAGGTGCCACAGGTTACCGTCTTCGGAGTAAATCTTCTTCTTGCTGATGCCGTTCAGCGGAATCTTGTGAGCGGCAGCGTAGTCGATAGCGTCTTCGCGGCTATGGAACGTCCACTTCGGGTCCTTCCACGGAGCGATGATTTCGAGCTTCGGGTTGAGAGCGGCGTAGGTCAGTTCGAAACGGACCTGGTCGTTACCCTTACCGGTAGCACCGTGAGCAACAGCGTAGGCGCCTTCCTTTTCAGCAATCTTCACCTGATACTTGGCGATGAGCGGACGGGCGAAAGAAGTACCCAGGAGGTAGGTACCTTCGTACTTGGCACCGGCGCGAACGGTCGGCCAAACGTAGTCTTCGAGGAATTCCTTCTTGAGGTCGAGAACGTAGCACTTGGAAGCGCCAGTCTTCAAAGCCTTGTCTTCGAGGGCCTTAGCGTCCGGGAAGTCGTTCTGACCGAGGTCGGCGGCGAAAGCGATCACTTCGCAGTCGTAGTTTTCCTTGAGCCAGGGGATGATGATGGAAGTATCGAGTCCACCGCTATAAGCGAGGACAACCTTCTTCTTGGATTCTTTCTTAGCCATTTTTAGCGTCCTTTAAGAAAATTTTAGACAAGTCAAATATAGAAACTTTTATTTCTTTTTTGTAGAGGCTTTCGCGGGAGCTTTCGCCGACTTTTCAGAGGTCTTCAACGAATTTTTCTCCGGAGCCTTCTCGGGCTTTTTGTCCGGGTTTTTAGCCGGGCTCTTTTCTATAGATTTTTCCGATGCCTTTGCCTTGGCAGCACTGTCTTTGGGAATCGGAGCCATCAGCTGGCGCAAGGAATCCACCAGCACGCTGTCCTTCTTGGGGAACATGTTCTGGTAAATCACGGCACGGCGCTTGGCCATAAACTGACTTTCGCGCATGTGCGGGTGGTGCTTGCCCGGGCTTGCGAGCATGGCGGCCAGGTTGATTGCCTGGTCGACGCTCAGTTTGGCGCAGCTCTTCTTGTAATAGGTGCGGCAGGCTTCCTGGCAGCCGAAAATGTCCTTGCCCCACTGGGCGTAATTCAGGTACAGTTCCAGAATACGGTCCTTGCCGAGCTCATGTTCCATCAACAAGGCGTAGGCCAGTTCCTTGAACTTGCGGTTGAAGGAGCGTTCGCCACTCAAGAACAAGTTCTTTGCGAGCTGTTGCGTAATCGTGGAGCCACCAAACTTGGTCTTCCCCGCCATCTGGTTTGCGTCCAAGGCTTCGGCAATGGCACGAATGTCAAAACCCGGGTGGAAATAGAAACCGGCATCTTCGCTTGCAATAACAGCCTTGCGCAGGTACGGGCTAATAGAATCGAGCGGCACATAGGTATGCTTGATTTCGATATTCGGGTTCGAATCGCGCAGGGCCTCCATGTACTTGCTCATTTCGGGCTGAGTATCTTTAAGTTGTGCCACGCCGTCATAAATATCGTAGCCGTAAATAAAGGCGCGGTACAAGGCGTAAGAGGCCGCCACCGAGAAAATGGCGGAATAGATAATCAGGATTAACAAAGCCTGACGGATAATGAAATTGATTGTACGGTAAAGCCACTTGAGTATAAACCCAGCTACCTTCGCAAACTTGGTTCCAACGAACCACTTAAAAAAGTCCTTGACCTTACCAAAATACAACTTCACTTTATCCATTACTTCTTTCCTCCGAACCAATCATTGATGTCTTCACCTTCTTTCATGGCCGTGGGCAAGTTTTCCATTCCTTCGCCTAAAATTACATTATGAATGCCCGCTTGCGTGAACAAGTTCCCGATATATTCCATACCAGAGCGGCCCGCTTCATCGTGATCCAGACAAAGTACCACATTTTTGTTTCTAAAAAGATTCAACCACTCCACTTTAAAGCTGCGGACACCCGGAATTCCGACCGCATTGATCCTTTGTCCTAAAAAGGTGAGCGTATCGACCACGCCTTCGCACAAATAGACCCAGCCCGGCTTTTGGTCCAGCGCCACCATATTGTACGGGTACGGCACCGTGCCGCGCAAGTTCAGCTCCTTGGGCACAACCGTGTTATCGATAGCACGCGATTGGAAATAGAACGCTCTGCGTTGCGGGTCCAGATACGGGAAAATCAGCGGGTGCTTGTAGTAACGCAAATGGCCCTTGTCGTTAAAGAGACCCACGTACTTCAGCACCTCTTCACCAAAGTCCGCCTTGAGGCTGTTGTTCACCTCTTCGTAATTGCTAATGGTGCGCAAAAGCATCTTGTCCCACACGGGTTTGTAGATGCGGCGGCGAGCGAGCCACTTACCTGCAGGTGTATTGTCGACAGGGCTTAAACGCTTGAGGAACGAAAGGATAATTTTCTTTCGGTCGTCTTCAGAAACAAGGGGCGGCTCTTCGGGTTCCACCGGGCGGACCATTTCGGGCACCGGTCGTGCATTCACCGGCGCATGACCTTGCGTCATCTGCGCGCGTTCAGTCAGGCGGTCCATTTCTTTACGAGCAGAGGGCGGCACCAAGAACGGGTACTGCGCCATGAGCCAGCCAAGGGCTTCGACAAAACTGCAATCCTTTACAATCTGCACCAACGAAATCACGTCACCGCGGACATCGTCGCAAACCCAGCAACGGAACGTTCCGCGTTCTTCGGAAATTGAAACCGACGGCGTACGGTCACCATGCGTGTGACGCTGCGGAAAAAAACAACGGCACTTGCCATGGGATACATCTACCCCCAGGCTCTGCGCGACGGCGGTAATCGAAATCGCCGACTTAAATTGTTTCAGTTCCTCGTTAGTCATCGCGAGGTAATATACAATTTTTCTTGGCAAAGCTATATTTACAATATGCAGATTCTCGAAAACGAATTGATGAGCAAGCACACCTCCTTTAAAGTGGGTGGGTCCGCACGCTATTACGTGAAGGCGGAAACCATACAAGACCTTCAAAATGCGCTGGAAATGACCCGCGAAAAAGGTCTTCCCTCCTTTATTTTAGGGAACGGAACGAATCTGCTTGTCTCGGACAAGGGTTTTGAAGGCGTTGTCATCACGCTGGCCGGAGAATTTTCTGCCATCGAAGATTTAGGAAACGGGGCATTCAAGGTCGGAGCGGCCACCCCACTCGGCAGGTTCGCCCGTAGTGTACTCAAGCAGGGTTTTGCAGGCATCCACAAGCTCGCCGGAATTCCGGGAACTTTGGGCGGTGCAATCTACATGAACGCTGGAGCCTATGGCCAAGAAATCAAAACCTGCTGCACGCAAGTCACCGTTCTTGACAGCGACGGAAACATTCGCGAAATTTCTAACGCCGACTGCGCCTTCGGGTATAGACAAAGTATTTTCCAGAAGAACAAGGCCATCATCCTCTCGGCGACATTCCAGTTCCCCGCCGCCAGCGCAGAAGGCAAGACTGTCGCTGACCTCGAAGCGGAACTCGCCGAATGCATGGCCAAGCGCAAAGCAAGCCAGCCGCTCAACATGCCGAACGCAGGCTCCACCTTCAAGCGCCTCGAGCATGGCACCGCCGACATGCCGCAACAAATCGCGCCGGGCTATTACATTGAACAAGCGGGCCTCAAGGGTTACCGCATCGGCGGAGCCGAGGTCAGCACCGTGCACGCAAACTTCATCGTAAACGCAGGCGGCGCTACCGCCAATGACATCAAGCAATTAAGCGAATACGTTCAGCAGAAAGTCGCCGAGAAATTCGGGATTGAGTTGAAGCGCGAAATTATTCTGCTCGGAGAATTTTAGTCTTCTGCGACGGGTTGCTTTTCCGGCACCGGATCAAAGCGATTCAAGATTCGCGTGACAACGGCGTAAACAATGCCGCCCGTGAGCCCACCGGACAAGTCAGCCACCAAGTCAAGCACGCTGCTGTCGCGGCCTTCCACAAAACTCTGGTGGTATTCGTCGGTACAGCCGTAAATCAAAGCGAGTACACCTACCACAAGCACACGCAGCCACTGGCGCTTGGACCATTCGCCCCGAGTCCAGAGCATGGCATAGCAGCCGGCAAGCGTTGCGTATTCGCAAAAGTGGGCCAGTTTATCCCAAATATGCGGAAAATCCTGCAGCTGTTCATTCGTCAGCGAAGAAATCTTAAAAATGATCGCCATGCAGAGCACGCAGGGCACCGCTCTAAAGAAGGGGTATTTGTCAAATAGCGATTCAAACATCTTAGGTATGAGGTCGCGCCTTTGGCGCTTTGAGGTATGGGCCCAAAGATAGAAAAAGAGAGCATCTTCAAAAGTCTACATTATTTCTAAATTTGAATCCATGAAAGCAATTACCTTGAAAGCCGGACGCGAAAAGTCCGCACTGCGTTATCACCCCTGGATTTTTAGCGGAGCCGTTGACGAAGTCATCGGCGACCCGGAACTTGGCGACACCGTTGAAGTTTACAGCTACAAGAGCGACTTTCTGGGTCTTGCGGCGTACTCGCCCAAGTCCCAGATCCGCGGGCGCTTCTGGACGTTCGGCGAAAAGGCAAACATTGACCGCGAATTTTTTAGCGACTTGCTCGACCGCGCGATCGCTGCACGCAAGAGCCGCGGCTTTGACATCGATGACAAGGAATCCGCATTCCGTCTGATTAACGCCGAGAACGACGGCATTCCAGGCTGCATTATCGACAAATACGCCGACATTTATTCCGTGGAAATCTTGGCCGCCGGCGCTGAAGTCCACCGCAAAGACATTTATGAACTGCTCGCCGAAAAGACGCACTGCCGCGGCATCTACGAACGCTGCGATTCTGACGTGCGCAAAAAAGAAGGCCTGCAGCTGCGTACCGGTTGCGTCTACGGCGAAGTGCCCGATGAACCTGTCATCATCAACGAAAACGGAATTCTCTTCCCCATTGACGTGAAGAATGGCCACAAGACCGGTTACTATCTGGACCAGCGCGACGCCCGACGCCGCATTGGTGAAATTTCCAAGGGCAAGAAAGTTCTGAACTGTTTCTGCTATACCGGCGGCTTCGGGCTTTACGCTCTCCGCGGCGGTTGCGAAAAAGTTTATCAGGTGGATGTTTCCAAGGACGCTCTCAAGCTCGCCAAGGAAGGCATCATGCGCAACAAGCTCAGCACCGCCCACGCCACCCATGTGGAAGCCGACGTGTTCCAGTACCTGCGCAAGTGCCGCGACAAGGCCGAAACCTTCGACCTCATCGTGCTGGACCCGCCCAAGTTCGTGGAAAGCAAGGACAACCTGCAGAAGGGCGCCCGCGGCTACAAGGACATTAACTTGCTCGCCATGAAGCTTTTGGCCGAAGGCGGCATGCTCGCGACCTTTAGCTGCTCGGGCCTCATGGAAATGGACTTGTTCCAGAAGATTATCGCGGATGCCGCCGCCGATGCGAGACGGCGCGTTCAAATCATTGAACGCTTCGGCCAACCCGCCGACCACCCCGTGAATACGGCCTTCCCCGAAGGACAATACCTGAAGGGATTGCTCGTTCAAGTTGTGTAACACTTCCGGGGGGAAGGGGAAACAATGAGGCATTTTCATTTAAAAGCTTTGCTGGCGGGATTCTCTTGCGCGGTCCTTTTTACGGGCTGTTCCAACCCAATCTACAGGCAAGGCAACCTGACGCAAGGCACCTTCGAAATCGGCGTTCCCGACAACTTTACCGGTGTCGGCAAAGAACTCCCGAACAACTCTTCGATCAAAGGATTTTCTCTTTCGCTCAACTATACTACGAAAGACGAAATGAAAATGAAGGATGTCCACAACGCCGAACTGAAAGAAAGCGACATTGACCCCTTAGTTTCCGACGATGACGACTATACCATCATGTCGAGAACCAAGATCAAGGACTTCCGCTACAAGCGAAACCGCTTCCCCGTCTCATTTGCTTTCACTCACCTGTTCAAATCGAGTAACGCCTTGTCAGGTGGTTATTCCATCGGGTTTGATCCCGGCCTATACGCGCGCGTCTCTGGCGGAATCAACAAGGAACATTTCGAAGTGGGCGCTTACTTTGACTTAGGACTCTACGACCTAGGCGATGTTTCTTTTGACTACTACGAATGCACCACCTATACGAAAAGCACGGGCTGCACCGAAACATCTGAAGTCAAGCATTTCAAAGAAAAGAACGTATGGCAAGTTCGCCTTGGCGGCGGAGCCTACACCTCTTTCTACTGGAACAGTTTCGCCCTCTCCTACTCGCCGATGATCTACTTGCCCGCCATCGAGCAGGATTTCGGTTTCAGGACACGCGTTGACTTACCCTTCGTGTTGAGCCAATACATCGGCGCCTCCAAGTGGATCAACAACCACTGGAAAGTTTCTCTCGGAGCAACTCTCCTCAGCAGTCTCTACTTTAACGGCGGAGTCTACCCGACCGCCAACACATCGCTTGGATATTGGTTCTAGTTTTACTTCTTGAACCGTTTGACATCAAAGCGCTTGCCGTCGCTTACCGCGATATGGTACAAACCGACGGGCAACGAACTTACATTCAACGCAACTCCGTACATAATCTGCTTGCGCATGACTTCACGGCCCTGCAAATCCAGAACGCGAACCGTCGCGCCATTCTTGAAGGCACTTGCCAGTTCTACAAACAACTGGCCGTCGGCGTAATGCACCGAAGTTCCGTACACGTTTGCGAAATTGCCTAGATTCGGGAGCGCAGTCTTGCCGGTGTCAGTTACAGACGTATCTTTCTTCGTCGTATCCTTCGAGGGAACAACATCGTCCTTGCCGAGCAGGCGCCACATCTGGTTCCATTCCCAGTCATCGGCCCAACTCTGCACCACGCGTTCGCCATCCGTGGTCGCACGCAGGTACATGTTACTGTGCTGCATCTTCATGCGCACCACGGAGCCTTCGTAGCCGGACTGTTTTTCCATCACGACCTTCTGGTGTCCACCCGCATTCCACTTGTACAGCCCCATCGTAATACCAGCATCCGTCGATTCGTTCGGAGTGTCAATGGACATGTCGCCAAAGTTAATGCGGTATGTCGTCGAAGAAAGCGGAGTAATCGTTACGACGGCAGCATCGGAATTGCAATCGCCAAGCGCAAGTTTATCTTCAGCAGTCCGCACCATGCAGGTTCCAAAATTCATCGAGAAGATGCGTACCGTATCAGGCTTTGCGGGCTTGGCCTGCCACACACGCACCCAGTCCGCTTCAAAATACGCAGGCTTGTCGGTCGTAATATCAATGTCATCGCCAGCCCAGCCACCAATAGCCAGATTCACGATAATGTACTGCGCCGCAAGCTGCTTGATTTCAGTCGGGCGATTGTAGCTTGCGAACTTTTTATCGTCAAAGTAAAAGCTGAGAGTACCTTCGTCCCATTCCACGCCGTAGTTGTGGAATCCTGCGGAACGATCCACATCGTCATCCTTGTGGCCGCCGAAAGAGGCTTCGTGGTCCCAAGCCGAGCCATGGCTATTGTACCAGCTCGGATCGGTGTAATGCAAGTAGTAATGGTGCTGTTTGCGCGAAGCAGGAATTTCCAAGATGTCGATTTCGGGAGGCCAGCCGTCTTGCAGCGTCCAGAAGGCAGGCCAGGTTCCCTTTTGCGAAGGAGCCTTGAAGCGGCCTTCGATGTAGCCGTACTTGACTTCGAATTTTCCCTTGGTATCGATGGCACCCGAAGTGTAGTCCACCGGAATTTCCTTGCCGTTGAACTTCGCCGTTCTTCCGCTAGCATCGGGGTGCTTTTTCTTTTCGCCTTTCAGCTTGAGCGTACCGTCAGAAACAATTACGTTTTCTGCAGCGCAATAGGCACGATGGTTGTGAGTGGGGCCCCAGTTGTACGTCGGGTTCCATTTGGATTTATCAAGACTTGTACCGTCGAAGTTGTCTTCGAACACTTTTTCCCAACCGCTAAAATTCGACGGCGGGTCGGCGAACGCGAACGACGCCGACAAAGCCACAATACTCGAGATTACAAAACGTTTTTTCATATCCAATCCTCACCCAACACTTGCCTCTTAAATATACTTTTAAAAAGCCTTTTCACAAAGAAAAAAATCGGTAGCAGGCAAAAAAGAACGCTTGCAACCGGGATTGCAAGCACTTTTGTGAATCCGTAAAAGGAGATCCCCACCCTGGTGGCCATGCGCACTAAAGAGCAAAGCTCTAAGTGCTGTCCGCCGGGTCTAACGCCCGGGAAGACAATCAAACTATCTAGTTCTGCGCGGCAACTCAGAAGCATGCTTTTCGAGCCACACGGCATCTTCGAGTGCTCGTTCGGCTTCGGCAGCCCAGTCAGAATCCGGGAACTGCTGCACCACTTCGCGGTAACGCACCACGGCGCTATGGAAATCGCGGAGTTCGCGGTAAGCATTGCCCAACTGCAGCATGGTAAAGTAGCGTTCTTCGGGCTGCTGTTCGGTTTCGAGCAAAGCCTTGTACATTTTGACAGCCGATTCAATGCTACCGGCACTGTAGAGCAAGTTTGCATTGGCAAGCGTCGGTGCACCAGACGGTGCATCGGCAATGTCGGCCACCTTCGGTTCTGCAACCGGAGCTTCTTCCACAGCCTTTGCCGGAGCAGATTCGATCGGTTTCGATTCAGCCTTCGTTTCGACCTTTGCAACTGTTTCGGTTGCCGGAGCAGCGGCAGGCAGGTTCTTCGAATCCTTTTCGGCCTTGATTTCAGCAATGCGGGCTTCGGCAGCAGCACGGTACTTGGCACTCGGTGCAGCCTTCTTCATATAGGCGGCCAAGAACTTGAGTTCCTGATCTTGCTTCTTGTTGTTCTTTGCAATCAAGGCGAGGAAGTAGTTGGCATCGTTACCTTCTTCCTTGTATTCAAGACCCTTCTTCAGGTTGAATTCGGCCTTATCCATTTCGCCGAGTTGGTAACGGGTCAGACCCGCGTAGAAATACGCACCAGCGTGTCCAGGTTGCTTGCGCAAGACTTCGCGCCACATGGGAGCAGCTTCTTTGTACTTGCCTTCAGCATAGAGTGCCTTGCCCTTTTCAAACGGATCGTTCGAAGCCGCATCAACCTTAGCAGGTTCTGCCTTCACAGGTTCCACAGGCTTCGGAGCTTCAGCAGCCTTTACAGGTTCCGGCTTTGCCACTTCGACCGGTTTCGGTTCCGGCTTGGGTTCGGCAACCTTGGCAGGTTCAGCCTTGGCCGGTTCTGGAGCAGGTTCTGCAACAGTTGCTGCTTCAATCGGTTCTTCTACAACAGGATTATTCTTCGGATCCTTGGCGCGTTCGGCATCGGCCTTCGCCTTTTGACCGAGAACTTCATAAACCTTGGCGGCACCTTCGTAAGCGGCGCTCATCGTCGGTTCAAACTTATAAGCAAGGCGGTAGTTGGCAAGCGCCCCGCTGTAATCCTTCATTTTCATGCGAACTTGCGCAGCGGCGAAGTAGGCTGCAGCATCTCTCGGATTTTCGGCCAGAACAGCGCGGTATTCACCGAGCGCCATTTCAAAATCGCCTTTCGCCTCGAAACGGGCACCTTGTTCCATTCGCGGGTCAGCACTGAACGATAGACCCACCAAACATGCCAATGCAATCGCAGAAATACGGATATTCATGCGTTCAATTTAGCAAATTTTACAGCAAAAACATTCCCTTTGGTCCAAAGAAATACTACATTCAGGGCATGAGTAAACTGATCGCACGCATCTTAGTCGGAATCTTCATGGCCGCTATCCTGATGGCCATCAATGAATTTCTCGTTCCCGAAAGCCTCTACATGAACGACGCCTTCAACCACTTTATGAGCGTCTGCTATTTCGCCTGCATCATCGTCCCGTGCGTCATCTACTTTATCAAGACGCCGCCCGGAACTAACAACAAAGGCGAACGCATCGGCTAATCACAAGGCATAGCAAAAAGGACTGTTTCACAACAGTCCTTTTAAAATTTATTTCAACGTTCAATTCCTGATTTACTTCTTGCGGCAGCGTACGGCGGCGGCGGCGCCGAGGGCAATCAGCAGCACGGCGGCGAACAAGCTCACCCAAACGGTCTTGTGGAACGGAGCGCTGCGGTATTCCATGCGGACTTCGGAATTGCCCGCCGGAATCTGCACGGCGCGCAAGGTTCCAAAGGCCTTGTAGACCTTGGCTTCCTTGCCGTTCACGTAAGCCTTCCAGTATGGGTGATAGTTGCCGGCGACGACCATGAAGCCTTCGCGGTCCGCATTCACACTAAACACCTGCGTATCCATCTTGGGGCTTGCGACAAGCTTTGCATAACCCTGAATCGGGCCCTTGGCTGCCACGCTGCCCTTGCCGTCAAATTCCGGAGTTTCAGACAAAATAACTTTTTCGCGGTAGAAGAACTTGCCGGGTTCATCACCAAATTCAGGAGCAGCGGGTGCGGCAGGCTTTGCAGCCACGGCGGTTGCGGAATCAGCGGTAGCGCTATCGGCGGTCGCGACGGCGGAGTCTGCAACGGATTCTGCCACCGGTTCGGCAACCTTCTGTTCACGAATGGCAGCCTGCGTCTGGAGCGTCTTGATGGCAGCAGAATCATCCATCACGACAGCTTCGCCGTAAAGGTAAGCTTCGCCCATCGCCGTCGGAATTGGCATATAGGTCGTACCCTGACGGCTATCGAAGACGATTGCACCCACATTCATCAAGTCGAGGAACGGGTGCACCGCCGTCGGGTCATTGATATTCATCAAGTAGTTGGCATCATTCTGGCCGCCACGGAAAGAGCGGTAACTAGCGAGTTCGTTATCGTGAATGCCGTCGGCATTGCGCATGTGGTACTGCGAGAAGATGTTTCCGCTCAAAGCCTTGTTGCGGGAAAGCGAAAGCACGCGCGGCGTATTCAGAGAATCAGCCTTATAGGGAGCCTTGATGGCGGCAACCACAGCGTTATTCGGCTGCAAATATTCACCCGCCGGTACATTCTGAATAAATGCGCCATCAATAAAGAAGAGTTCAATGCCAGCAGCAAGCGCAAGCACGCCCGCCTTCTGAGCCACCGGAGCCTTCCACTTGGCCACAAAAAGCGTCACCGCGACAATCACCAGCACCAGCACGAAGCCAGGAACAGCCTTGCCGGCAGTTGCACTCATCACGATTTCGTTCAACGGCTTAAAGTAAGGAGCCGTAATCGGGTCTTCCAAGAGCTTCTGACCGCTCATGAGCATCACGCCGAGGTAGGCAAAGCCGATAAAGATACAAGCCTGCAGTGCACGCGGAGTTCCCGGAAGTCCCTTCTGGAAAGCTTCCGTCAAGTTTGCAATGGTCAGTTTTTTCTTCTGGTCATCGAGGCTCATCACGCCAAGACAGAGGGCGGCATAAAGAATCATCACAACCAAGCCGACTGGGCCGATAAAGGTCGTCCAAGCAAAACGGGCAATCAAGGCAAGCACCAAGAGCACGCCATACATAGCAGAGCCATGCAACAGAGCGCGACGGTTATCTTCGGCTTCAGCAGCTTCTTCGGGAGTCTTGCCCTCGGCCGAGAGAGCCTTCAAAACCGGGCCCGCCATCATCACCAGCAAGAGCGGCAACCAGAACAGCGCCATGCCCGGAGCACGGAAGTTCTTGACACCGGGGAGCACATTGTACCACAGCTTAAACAACGGAGAATGGTCGCCCATGCCGTAGCTCAAGGCAACGACAGCGCCCAGGCCCCAGAAAGCCGCATAGCGACGCTTACCCGGCAAGAACAGGCAAAGAAATCCGAGGAAGGTCAGCAAGGCACCCGCATTGTTGTGGTCCAGCTTGAACGCATTGTGGCCCCAATAGAACGGCGAACCGCCCTGCAACTTGCGGTATTCGTCCATCGAGAAACTCACGAAAGAGGAACCTTCGAGGTCACCCGTCTTTTCGTTCTGTTCGTAAACGTCTACACCCACAAAGCCCGGCAATAGAATCTGCGCCATTTCTTCTTGGTGCAAGGACCAGCTGACCGCGTGGCCGTAATTGGTGTGGCTATCGTCACCGCGCACCGACTGCGTGGTGGTGTACATGTAAGGCGGTACAATCTGGAAGCAAGAAAGCGCAAGGCCAAAACCGAGGCCCACTGCAGCAAGGCCCAGGCGCTTGCCGCGAGTCTTTAGTGCATCGCAATGGAAGGCGACTTCGTAAAGCGTATAAAGGCCAGCTCCCCACAGGAACAAGTAAGTGAGCTGCAGGTGCGAGCCGAGAATCATCCATGCAACCGAGAGCGCAAGCACGATCATGTAAGGAACACTACCCGAGCGCACAATCTTGCGGATGGCGAGCAACGAAAGCGGCGCAATCGCAAAGACCATCATCTTGCCGTCGTGGCCGCCGTAGAGGTAGGTGAAAAATTCCGGCGAGAAGGCGTAAAGCATGCCGAGCAGGCCCGCCCACCAACGGTTCCCCGTCAAGTTCCAAGCGAGAGCCATGGCACTCATGAAGGCCACCCACAGCGTGAGGATAAACTTGAAGCCCACGGCGCGGGCCGGATCCATCAGGAACTGCACCCATACCAACGGATGGTAGGCATCGGCGAACAAGGCATCGATCGTGGGCACGCCGCCCAGGCGGGAATCGTCCCATTCCGTGAGCACGGCACTTTCGGCTCGCAGAATGCGGCTACCGATACCGTTCAGCTGGTCGCTGTTGAGCATGAGCTGGTTCGGGTCGAACGCAAAGTCGCGGAACACGATCAGCAAAATTCCAAGGAAAATGGCGGAAACCGCCACAAAAAATGCGGGCTTCTTGTTTAGGAAATTCATGCAGTTAATTTAGTTAAAGTAGACGGTAGGAAGTAGACAGTTGTCTGTACAAACAACAAAAGCGGCTATATTGCATAGCCGATTCATTTACAAAAATAAACGTAAAATTAATCTTCCGACTTGTTTTCGAGTTTGTCGTCGGCAGAAGAATACTTAATAAGGCAATACACACCAAATGCCGAAATAATGCAAGCGGCGGCAATGGCGACATACTTGATGATCTTTCCCATGATATTCTCCTATAAAAAGCTCTACCTATAAGATATACAATTTTTACTCAATACGCAATAGCAAAAACTATTTCTTTTTCAGAATCATGCAGATGACGGGCAGCTTCTTGTCGACTTCGTTTTCGCTCGGGATGATTTCGCTGGAAATGACTTCGCAGTTGAATTCCTTGACAAAGAATTCGAGCTGACTGCGGTCAAAGCCAAGCCAAATGTGACCATGCGTGGTGCGGAAGGATTCTTCCTTGTGCTGCGCCAAGTCAAGCAGGGCAAGCGTACCGCCGCGCTTGAGGATACGAACCGCCTCCTTGAGGGCAAGGCGCGGATCCTTGGCGTGGTGAAGCACCTGGCTCATGAGCACGAGGTCGGCAAAGTTGTCGGGCAGGCCCGTGCTGACCATGTCAGCCACCTTGGGCGTCACGTTCTGGATGTTCTTCTGCTTTAAAATCTTCTGGAGACCGCTGATGATTTTCGGGTCACAGTCAAGGGCCGTCACTCGCTTGCAGCAGTTGCAGAGCATGAGCGTGAGGTCGCCGCCTTCGCCACAGCCCACGTCAACCGCGTTTTCGAACGGGTACATGAGGCGGCCGAACAGGCTAATTTGCGCCTTGAGGCTACCACCCGCCTGGTCGAGCTTGTGGATTTGGCCCTTGGTCTTGTCGGTGCGGTCTTCGAGCACCTGGGCGGCACGGCACTTGAGAATGTCCTTGTCCGGCAGTTCTTCGTAGGCGTCGCGAATCATCGAAAGCATGCGGGTGCTCAGGTACAGTTCTTCGCTCAAGCGGTAGTAGGCCTTGATGCCGTCGCGGCGGTCCTTGAGCAAATTGCAGGCAGAAAGCTTTGCCAAGTGGCGGCTCGCGTTACTCTGGTGGATATCCAGAATATCCTTGATTTCGTTGACGGTGAATTCCGCCTGGTCCAGAAGCAACAAGATTTTGAGGCGCATTTCGTCGGAAATGGCTCCGAAAAGGTCCATGCTGGGTACAATCGGTTCGCGAGTATTTAAAGAATCTGCCACAAAAGCTCCATTCGTTTACTATAAAGCAATATAATTTTTTTAGCTTAGGGGCTGTATGCGAATTTTCAAAAGGTCACTGATTGTAGGCATTCTGTTCTTGATGGGTTTTGCCCAAGCTTCCGAAGCGGAACGCCCTACCTACAAGTTAAGCCTTGAAAACGACATCCCGGTCACATTGGCCGCGGGCGGCATGTTCGGAATAGGCATGTTCCTTTATTCCCGCATGGACACCCCCACCGCCTTAAGAGACAAAGACGACTTTTTGCCCTGGGACAAGCCCCTAGTTGGCCGCTACAGCGAAAACGCCGACAAGGCAAGCGACATCGGGTCCGTTTTCGCCATAGCTCCGCTTGTGGTCGGCGGCATCGCCTGGCACGACGGAAGTTCCACCGGCAGCGAATTCGCCACATTCACCTTGATGTTTTTGCAGGCCATTGGCATCGGAAACGGAATCAACCTGACCATGCGCTCGCTCGAAATCTGGCCACGCCCCTACATGTATGCAGAATCGGGCGAAGGGCGCGAAAAAGCCGAAAACGCCAAATCGGAGGCCTACGGGTCGTTCTTTTCGGGGCATGCGACCGCCGCATTTACCGTCGCCACCTTTACCGACCAATGGTTCAGGACCGCTTATCCGAACTCCCCATACAAAGGAATCATGAGGGCCAGTGCCTACTCGCTTGCTACCCTCGAAAGCGTGCTTCGCATCGCCGCGGGTAAACATTACTTTACAGACGTGCTGGTTGGAGCGCTTGTCGGTACAGGCGTTAGTATCGGAATCCTGGAGATGCACAAAAAACGAGACGAAAAGTACTCATTTTGGGTAGGGCCGAATGTTGCCGGAGTCACACTCCGATTTTGAAATAAATTTGTAAGAATCTTTTTCAAAAACTCCTGTATATATTCAAAAGTGTAGGCGAAATAAAATGCCTCAGGAGTGTGGAAATGTTCGGTATCAAGTTCAATCGTCTGGTCGCTGCAACTGCAGTTCTCGCCCTTTGCTGTGGAGCAAGCTTTGCCGCCGGTCCTAAGAAGATGGGCATGCACAAGATGACGAAGGTTTCCGCCAAGAAGACGAACCTGGTTCACAAAGGCAAGACTGCCAAGCTCGAACAACCCGAACAGAACTTGAGCGAAGAAGAACTCTTTGCACTTGCTCTCGAAAGCAAGAACATTTCCAAGGACGGCAACACGCTCACCGACACCCGCGACGGCAAGACCTACAAAGTTGAAATTCGTGGCGACAAGGCATGGATGAAGAACAATCTCTCCTACAGCCTTTCTACCCCCAAGCAGTGCCTGCTCGAAGACGAAGGCAACTGCAAGAAATTCGGACGTTTCTACAGCCACAAGGAAGCCTCCAAGGCATGCCCCAACGGCTGGCACCTCCCCAACGACGGCGAATGGCGCGACTACCAGAAAGATCAGTCCAAGCTGGACTGGAACAACCTGGGCAAGGGCGGCTGCAAGGACTGGGACGGTTACTGCGAAGGCGATAACACCGGTCACTACTGGTCCGCTTCCAAGGTGAAAAAGAACACCGCCCGTTCCTGGGAATTCCGCAGCATGGCCCACAGCATCAACCGCACCGACGAAAGCCTCTCTAAAGGCCTCTACGTGCGCTGCGTGGCCGACCTCCGATAAGAATTTACCCGTATATTAGTAAGGCTCCCGCAAGGGAGCCTTTCTGTTTTTAGAAGCTTTCTGTTTTTATTTCATGCCGTTGACCATCAGTTTCACGATGCCGCGTGCGAATTCGCCCGGCTGGATTGACTTGGTGGTCGGAATTCCCTTTTCTTTCTTGAGATCGAGAATCAGGTAATCGAGGCAATATTCATCGTCATTGCCGCTGTAGGTGACATCAAAGAAGAAATCGTTGAAGTCGAACTTTTGCTTGCTCTTGCTATCCTTATAATCGGCATAGGCGGCTTCGCAATCCTTTTGTTCGAAAGCGTAACGCAGATGGAAGTCCACATTGCATGAACGCTTGTCGTAAGAAACAATGATTCTGCCCTGGGATTCCTTGAAGTCCTGAACGCGAATCTTTACGAGACCGTCATACAGAGAAAGTTCATCGCAGTCGATGGCGCGAATGTCGGCCAGCATCTGCTTGTCGTCCACCGGACCTTCTTTAGTCTGGAAACGTGCGTAGAATTCCCTGAGCTTGGCATCGATATTTTCGATGGCATCGACTTCTTTGTTGAATACGGAATAGTAATCCTTCATGAAGCAGTTGCCGTCGTAACGAATCACGCGATTCATCACGTTCTTCTTGGTCAAGCGGTAACCGCCCTGAATTTTCTTGGAGGTATTTTCTTCGTCACCCCAGAAAGCCACCGGGAAAGAGCCGTCACTGAGGTTGTACTTGCCCACGACATCTTTACCCTTCATGATGGTAATAATGCCCTTGTTTTCGTAGGCCTTGTATGTAAGGGTATCCCACATGTCGGCTTCGGCAGGTCCGACCAAGTTACCGAGCGTACCTTCCTTACAGACCGGTTCAATACGCTTGAAGGTGGAATCCTTCTTGTTGTAGTCGTACTTTGCCTTATCGAGAACCATCTCGAAGGACTTTTCCATGCTGAAAATTCCGGAAGAGGAATCGTCACCGCAAGCCATCAAGGCAATCGCCGGGACCAACGCCAAAACAACTTTCTTAATCATATTTTCTCCGTTTTTTAAAATCAGATTTCACCCTTGAAGAATGAATCAAAATCGATATCGCTCACCATGTCGACCACAAACTCGGGTTTTTCGGTCAGTTTGTCCAAATCTTGCTGTTTGGTTTCGCCACAGAGCGGGAGCACAAAGCGACAGCCGCTGCGCTTGGCCAGTTCAAAGTCCGTATACAGGCGGTCGCCCACGAATAGGATCTCTTCGGGCTTGTACTTTTTGAGAAGGCCCGAAAGCATGGCAGGATTCGGCTTGCCAAAGCTGCGTTCCGGTTCTACGCCGTAAGCGGTCTTAAGGAGCGCCATGAAGCTTCCGATATCAGGCACGGGGCCGTTTGCATCGGGGCAGACAAAGTCGGTATGTGTGACCCAGAACGGAATCTTGCGCTGCACGCGGAACGACAGTTCGCAAAGTTCGCGGTAGTCGAAGCTGTTATGGTAAGCAATCAGCACGAGTTCCGTGTCGGCAACGTCCGGACGCAGGTTGAGTGTCGGATCTTGGGCGGCAAACCATTCCGTGACTTCGGGGTTTGCAAAGAAGAACACGTTCTTGATGCCTTCTTCGTGAATGGCATCGAGCGAAAGGTACAAAGCCGAGATAATGGCATCGTCAGCAAGCGGAAGGCCCATGACCTTGAGGCGGTTTTCGTAGAAGACCGGCGACTTGCTGGTATTGTTGCTCAAATAGTAGACAGGCACTTGCTTGGCGACGCGGCAAACCGTCTTGACCGCCTTCGGGTAGGGGCGGCCACTCAGGTACAAGGTTCCGTCGAGGTCAAATACGACAGCTTTTATAGGGGTGCGCTTCGGCATGTTCCTCAAAATAGCAAAAGATTCTATCTTTGGTTACATGAAGACACCCGATAGTCGCTTTTATTGCCCGCTGATTTCGGTCGGCACCATTACCCTTGACGAGAACGAGAGTACGCACGCAGTGCGCGTGTGCAGGGCGTGCGCAGGCGATGTTTTGCAGCTGTCCGATGGCGTGGGGCACTTCGCTGACGCAGTCATCGATGTGGCCGACGCAAAGGCCTGTGTAGTTCGGGTGGACAAAGTGATCGAGGCGGAACGCCCGCGGCCCAAGGTGTCGCTCGGGATAGCCTGTCTTAAGGACGACGCCTTGGAAGAAGTCGTATTCCATGCGGCGCAAACCGAAATCGACAAAATCATCTTCTTGCGCACGGACTTTTCGCAGGAGCCCAAGAACTCCGACTTAAAAAAGACCGTGCGCCGCGCCGAGCTCAAGAGCCTCGTGAGCCTGAAGCAATCCAAGAAAGCCTGGATGACCGCAATCGAAGGCCCCGTCGAATTCGACAAGTGGCTTGAAAGCTACAAGGGCGACTTAATTCTCTGCGACATCGATGGAGAACGCCAACTGAACTTGAGTGGCGACGGCTCGGGCGCAAATGAGAATGATGCGCCCATCACCCTGCTCGTCGGCCCCGAAGGCGGATTCTCGCCGCGCGAGATAGAAGCGATAAAGACCTTCCAGAACGGGAAGGTCCACTTACTGAATTTGGGCAATACGCGCTTGCGTGCACGCACTGCCGCGATTATTGCGCTAGGAAAAATCCTCTAAAGATTCCGGGTCAAAGCCCGGAATGACAAATCAACGAACTGTAACCACTTTCACTTGACCCGCGACCCGGACCAAGTAGCGACCGGAACGCACGACATTCAGGCTCACGCTTGAGCCACTTGCGTAACCGCGCTGCAAGAGCCTTCCCTGCATATCCAGGAGGGCGTAGGCCTCGCCCGCTTGCATTCCCGAGATTTCAACCATGCGGCCAACGCTGCGAACGTTCACAAGGGACACCGCGCGAGAAACGACCGGCGAAGTCTTGCCGGATTCGCTGGAAGAACTGGATTCCACCACCGAGGAACTACTCGAACTGGGTTCAGACGGAGTCACGATAAATTGTTCTGCATAGGCTTCCACAACATCCTTTTTGAAATTCGGATACGGATCGCCTGCAGCTTGGGTCCATCCTTCGCCGTTAACGTCACCTTTAGCGTAATCATGCAATTTTTTAGCAAGAGACAAGTCTGCAAACGCATCTGCCGTTGCTGCCGAGCCGCCATTCTTTGAAGGCACAGATTCAAAGAAGAACACATTATCTGCCGTCAACTTATAATTTTTGTTAGTCTCTGCAACAAGCGCGTCCGAATAGGAATCCGGCAAAAGAGTTCCTTTATTGAACACATTCGTCAAAACGATGGGATTAGACGATTGGGATACAATTCCACCCACAGATCGAGTCTTTGCAGTCACATCTCCAGCGTTATAGGCGTTCTGAATGGTTGTCGATGTATATTGGTTCGCGATTAATCCACCAGCAACTGCGCCCCTTGACGCATTGACTAGTCCGTCATTATAAACATACGCCATGAACGTACGAGAATCATCACCACCCGTCACTTCGCCCACCAAGCCGCCAACAGTCGAACCTCCTTGAACAAGACCCGAATGATACGCGTTCACAATGAATGCCTTGGCATCTTCAATACTGCCAACAAGGCCTCCCACATAACTACCCCCACCAACGTGACCCTTATGATAAGCATTTACAAGATACAAAAGCGATTGCTTTTCAGAGTCTGCATTGAAGGCTCCAATCAGCCCACCAATATCAGTGTTCCAAGAATTAATGACGCATTCGCTATAGACATTGTACACATACAAATTAGTCCCACTAGCAGATTGTCCTACAAGACTTCCTGACTTTCTTCTTCCTTCAAAATAGGAATCCTTTATTCCCAAATTCTTAATAACCACCTCATCCGAGACATCGTTTTCTTCACCAACGGAAGCGAAAAGTCCCGCATTTGGATTACCATCATTCCCCACAAAAATCAAACCCGAAATAGAGTGCCCTTGGCCATCGAATGTTCCCTTAAACTTTTGAATGGGAGTCCAAGCACAGAACTTCGAGGAATCTGCAGTATTGAGCGAATCACCGACAACCACCTTCTTGTTATCCACAAGGTCTGCCGTTAATTTGACACATGTATTTTTAGAATATTGCTGTCGATTATACAGATTGGCAAAATAATACAGTTCGTCAATCAACGCGATTTCATAACAATTGTTGACGAATTTGGGAATATGCCACCACTTAGCGTAAAACGTTTTATCACCAGTAGCGTCTTTTGGAATCGTCGTCGTTGACTTACCGTAAAAATTTTCATTATCATACCACCCCGCAAATTCATAATCTTTACGTTCGGGTAAGGGAAGCGAGCTTTCAATTCCTTCAATATACTGTTTACTATACGTCACCGTATCAGCGTCATAGGTAATCAAGTGCAAAGCGGACAACTTGAGAGATGGGCCACCATCGATTTTCCCCGATAGAGTCGGATATTCATCTGTGCCAACATTTTGTCCCCACACGCTTCCATCCACATTTCCACTTTTAAAAAGATGCAGGACACGAGCAATGGTTCCGTCTTCAACCTGTTCGTCGTAAAATTCATGAACGCCTTCGGGGGGTGTTTCACTAAAAAACACCATATGCATACGGAAAACATTACTGTACTTAACGTAAGAATTTTCCGTTTTACCTACAAGGTTATAAACGCCATTCCATTGATCGCTAGGTGTATATCTAGAGAGCGCATAGCTGTTTTCGACATATACATTTGCATTTGTTGCAGTACCAACGAGAGCCGCTTCCGCTGCATCAGAGAAGTTGTTTTGGCAGTACGAATTAAAAATCCTTACCGTACCAGTAGTTCCCGCAACCAAGCCCGCATTGGTTCCTGCACCATAGAAATGCCCCTCAACATGAGACTCTTTAATAGTCAGCCATCCACCTTGGTGCAAACCGACCAAGCCGCCTCTGTACCCTCTGACATCCTCTTCTAATCTAAGTACTCCAATGGAGATTTCTACATCACAATTTTCAACAACAACTTCATTGCTCAGCGAATCTATTTTGCCAATTAAACCGCCACCATTATCTATATCAAAAAAGTTCACCCCTTTTAAAGTCAAATTCTTGATACGCACTGGCGACAGAGAATTTCTACTGGAAACAACACCAAAGAGGCCCGCATTTGGCAAAGCAGGTACTTCGTTCGTTGTCGAATTACCAAGGGCAAGTCCCTCAATAGTATGACCTTGGCCATCAAAAGACCCGCTAAAAAATGAAATGGGTTCCCATTTGACGGTACCGTCTTCTTGGCCAGGTTTATTCACTATAATGTTGGCAGTGAGCTTACCACATTCGTCATGCGTCGCAGAGGTATTCACAATATCGGCAAAGCCGAAAAGTTCTTCGACAGTAGAAATGGCGTAGCAGCCGTCGGCATCTTTCGACGGCGTTTCTGGCGTAATAGCCGCTCCTGCAAATGCAGCTGCGGCAAGAGCTAAAACCCAAAATCTTTTCATGTTCTCCTCCTTAAAAATTCACCCCACTCTTGGCCAAGAATTTTCTTCTCAGGCAGGAACAGGAAATCGCGCATCAAGTAAATGCGCGATGACAAACTACAAAGTCACTTTGACTTTTTCGCGCATGGCCATGACCTGGGCCTTGGCTTCTTCCACCGTATTGCGGCGAGCAAGCAGCACGCCCAAGCGACGGTGGCCCTTGAGTTCGGGCTTGCCGAACAGGCGAAGCGCGGTGTCAGGTTCTGCAAGCACTTCTTCGAGGCCGCCAAACTTCACGTGGTCGGAATTGCCGTCGACCACGATGGCCTTCGAGGCACTCGGGCCGTGGAAAGCAATGTTCGGAATAGGCAGGCCGAGAATGGCGCGGGCATGCAGCGCAAATTCAGAAAGATCCTGGCTGATGAGTGTCACCATGCCGGTATCGTGCGGGCGCGGAGAGACTTCGCTGAACAGGACTTCGTCCTTGCACACAAAGAGTTCTACGCCAAAGATGCCACGACCGCCGAGAGCGTCGGTGACCTTCTTTGCAATCACCTTGGCCTGTTCCAGCAGTTCCGGCTTCATCGACTGCGGCTGCCAAGATTCCTGGTAGTCGCCGCCCACCTGGTGGTGGCCGATCGGTTCCAGGAAGCTCGTGCCCGCCACATGGCGAACCGTGAGCAATGTAATTTCGTAATCGAACGGCACAAAGCCTTCCACGATCACGCGGCTAGCGTGGCCCGTGCGGCCTTCGTGCTGAGAAATGTCCCAAGACTTCTGGATGTCTGCTTCGGTCTTGATGACGCTCTGGCCGTGGCCCGAGGAACTCATGACCGGCTTGATCACGCACGGAATGCCGATTTCCTTGACGGCAGCCTTGAAGTCTTCAAAATTGTCGGCGAAACGGTACGGGCTCGTCTTGATGCCGAGTTCTTCGGCGGCCAGACGGCGAATTCCTTCGCGGTTCATGGTAAGCTTGGTGGCCTTGGCCGTCGGAATGACGTTGTAGCCTTCTTTTTCGAGTTCCACGAGCGTGTCGGTCGCAATGGCTTCGACTTCGGGAACAATGTAGTCCGGCTTTTCAAGTTCAATCACGCGGCGGAGTTCGGCACCGTCGAGCATGTTAATCACGTGACTGCGGTGAGCCACCTGCATGCCAGGAGCATTGGCATAACGGTCTACGGCAATGACTTCGACGCCGAGACGCATCATTTCGATGATAACTTCTTTACCCAGTTCGCCGGCCCCGCAAAAGAGGACCTTGGTTGCACTAGAACTTAGAGGTGTACCGATTTCTGCCATAAAATACTCCTTGGTTTACAGGAATAATATAGGTATTAGACGCGGGCCCGATTTAACTAGAACTTCGTATCGACCGGATTAAAGGTCATCTTGATGCCAGAACGGATCCAGCCATCCTTGCCATCTTCGTGCTTGTCGTGCGCCAAATTCTCATAGCTGCGGAATCCACCGCCGAGGTAGAAACCAAGCCAGCTGTTATACTGCATGGAATAGAGGGCATCGACCAGCGCCTGCGATTCCTTTACGCCAGACGGGGCCTTATCTTCTTGAATGGCGACATCGTAGTCAGTATAAAGTTCCTTGTCTCCCTGCTGCAACCAGGCGAGCGTCACTTTCAGGTTATGTCTCCCCCATTTCCAGCCGAGGTCGAGCCACATGTCCAAAGCGTCGGAACCGCGACGGTAACCGATCGGGTAATCCACAAAGTACATGTCGGCGTAATCGGGATCATCCTGTTCGCGGTAATTGCTGCGGTAAAGGCGACGGCTCGAATATTCCAGCAGCGGGAGGCGGCCATTGTTATGCAACGGGTCGGTGCGAACTACATCGAAGCGCCAGGAGAATGTTCCGTAACGGCGCGTCGGAATTTCTTGGTAGTAGCCCGCCATAAAGCTGATCATGCTGCGGTTCGTGCCCTTGTCGTCATCTTCGCCTACAGGGCTATTGATGTCTTCCATGTTGATTTGGCCATAGAACTTGGAAGTACGAATCGGAGTGAAGCCGAGTTCAAACGTGGTCACGGCCTTGGTGTAACCGCCCGCAAAATTGTTGTGCAGGAACATGAACGGATTCATGGAGCGGAATTCCAATTCCTTGCCGCCAACCATGCTTTCTTCAATCACATAAGTCCAAAAGTGCGACGTTTCGACACCGATGCGGTGGTACACGAGATTCTTCACGTTGTCATCGTAAATGCGGTCGCGCTGGTTGGCTGCCTGCTTGCTGTGTTCCGGGCACTTCTGTTCTGCCGCTTCGGAGCCCTTCGGGTAAACACAGCCCGTTTCGTCTGCAGCACCCGGGATATCGTCAAAGAGCCAAGCGTTCAGCGAGCTCACCAAGAAGTCATAACGGAAAATACCGGCCTTGAACTTCCAGTGCAAACCATCGTGGTAAGGGGTTCCACCCAAAGCGAGATCATTCGGGGAAACTTTGAGATCGGGGTCAAAGCGACCCAACTGCACATAGCCCACCGGGTTGTTCCACAAGGCATAGGCGTTAATAGGCACGCCAATATCCAGTTCGCTCGGCTTGTAAGTAAAGTTTGTCTTGAGGTCGCTATCGTACCAGGCTTCGATATCTTTGCGCAGTGGCGCTTCCATCAAGAAATGGAAGTTGCCATAGCCCGCACGAAAGCTAAGCGTAAAGAAAGGTTCAATATGTTCTTCGTAGCTGCGACCGTTTTCGAGAGGCACACGAAGCCCACGCCAATTGTTGCCATAATACTCGGCCGTATCGACAGCGAACGTCGGATCCGTCGGGCCACCGTTAAACCCGAAATTAAAATCCGTACCAATCTGGAAATAGCCCTTGTACGCCACAGAATCCGAAGATTCCGCAAAAGCAACGGACATCAAACAGCCTAAAGACAACAAAAGAGTACGAATTCGCATAGAATAAATGTATAAAAAATTCACTAGTCCTCAAACTACAGAAACCGACCGGGCCTAATTACGTGAGCGGTAAAGCCACAGGCGTTAAGCCGAGGCGACCGCGAGAGCGAGGCGAAGTCACATTTTCATGAACGCAACAGAGCCGAGCGGTATATATAGAGCGTTGCGGTATATATAGATTACGTGAGCCGGAACGACCAAACGTAAGTTGGTCGTGAAGGCGAGAGCGAGGCGATATCACATTTTCATGAATGCTTTAGAGCCGAGCGGACACAATAAGGATCACCCAGGCAGGGAGACCCAGGTGACCCTTTTGTGTTGTGGTGAGTGCGCACTCGCGCACTCGTTGTGTGTGTGTTTAATTCTTGGGGAATTCAGCAAAACCCACCGGGGCTTTCGCCACGGAACAGACCTTGCTGATTCTTTCAGCAAGACTCATTAGAAGTTGTTTGCGTTCATGTTCCTGTTACGCAGGTAAGCAGGCAGGCTGAAGTCGATTGCAGACGGAGCGGCAGCAACCGGTTCTTCAACAACTTCCTGACGCGTTGCAGCCGGGCGTTCCATAGTCACGGTAGCGCCATTGGCAGCATTGCGAGCGTAAGCAGGCATGTCGTACTGAGCTTCGTAAGACGGAGCTTCATAAGCCGGAACACCACCATTCATGCGGTCTTCTTCGGCAACGGCAGACATTTCAGAAGTTTCGGAGCCCTGGGGCACCACTTCTTCTTCGGCAGGAGTCGTTGCGTCAAAAGCCGGATCCTTGAAGAAGGCGCCTTCGATTGCACGCTGAACACCCGTTTCAGTCAGAGACGGAAGAGAAGAGGTCATAGCAGCCGGAGCCTGCTGGGCAGCCATGTACTGCGGGCGGGTAAACATTTCCGAGGATTCGGGCTTAACAGTCTGGAAATCAAACACGTTGAAACCGGTCGGACGCGGAGTAGCCTGCTGGATGCCAGCCGGAGCGGCAGGAGCCTGCTGAACCGGAGCGGACTGCTGAATGGTCTGCTGCGGAACCGTGAAGTTACCGAAGCCAAAACCAGCAGAGCTGACCTTGGGCTGGTTCACGGCAGTGCCACCGCAACCAGTTGCGATAATGGTAATGCAAACCTTGTCGCCGAGAGCCGGGTCAGTGATATCGCCGATGATGATGTTCGGGTTACCTTCTTCGCCGACCTTTTCGTAAATGTGATCCATAGCTTCGCTATGTTCGAGCAAGGAGTAGTTTTCACCGTGAGCAACGTTCACGAGCACGCCAGAAGCGCCTTCGATGTTGATGTCTTCGAGAAGCGGAGAGGCAAGAGCCATGTCAGCAGCCATGATACCGCGGTTTTCGCCCTGAGCGTAACCCGTACCCATGAGAGCAGAACCACCCTTGAGCATAACCTTGCGGATATCGGCAAAGTCAACGTGCACGAGGCCGTGACGGAACATAATGCCGCAAATGCTCTGGACTGCGTTACCGAGGATTTCGTCAGCCATCTTGAAAGCTTCATCCATAGTAGCCTTCTGGTTGGAGGCCTGGAGGAGCGTGAGGAGCTTCTTGTTTTCGACAACGATGATGGTGTCGACAGCAGCGCGGAGAGCGTTAATGCCTTCCTGTGCGATAGAGGAACGTGCGTTACCTTCGAAACGGAACGGCTTGGTCACCACGGCAACCGTGAGAATGCCAAGTTCGCGGGCAATGTTTGCCACCACCGGAGCAGCACCCGTACCCGTACCACCGCCCATACCGGCGGTCACGAACACCATGTCAGCGCCCTTCATGGCTTCCCTGATGTCGTCAAGGTTTTCTTCGGCTGCCTTACGGCCAATTTCGGGGTCCATACCAGCACCCAAGTTTCTGGTGGTCTTTTCGCCAATCAGAATCTTGTGGTCAGCAAGGCTCAAGTCCAAAGCCATTGCGTCGGTATTGATGGAATAGTATTCCACACCATCAATGTTCATACGCTTCATGCGGTTCACTGTGTTGCCGCCTGCGCCGCCGACGCCGAACACTTTGACCTTAGCGTTGTTGAAGGATGGTTCCTCGCCCATAACGCGAGACTTTACCTCGAAGTTGAAGTTATCGATTTCACTCATGTGTTTATCTCCCTGATGTTGAGTGTTGGTGTTTGTTATAAATAAGTCCTGATGATTTCAATGAAACGCTGGAATCCCTTCTTCATGGAAACTGCAATCTGGGTTCCCGTTTCACGGTTTTTCTTTTCGCGGTGTTGCTTGTTCGCATAGTAAAGGAGGCCGATACCCGTTGCATAAGATGGATTCTGGTAGGCTTCCTGAATACCGCTCATGCCCTTCGGGCGACCGATGCGAACCGGCTTTCCGAACACCTTGCAAGCGACATCTTCGATGCCTTCCAAAGCGCAGCAACCACCCGTGAGCACGATACCGCCATTGATAATGGTGTCGAGCTGGTGAGCCTTAAGCTGTTCATTGAGCATCGAGAAAATTTCGCCTACGCGCGCCGTAATAATTTCGGCAAGAAGCTTGCGCGAGCAAGAGACATCGCCACGGTTACCCACAGCAGGCACCGGGAATGTTTCATCTTCAATCAAATTGCTAATCGTGCAAGTGCCAAACTTTTTCTTGACTTCTTCAGCCTTCGAAAGTGCAATCGGCACATTCAGGCAACGGCTGATATCGCTTGTAATAACGTTTCCGGCATAATCAACAGAGGTGGTAAAGCGCACGGAATCGTTCACGAATACGGCAAGGTCTGCAGTTCCTGCGCCAATGTCAACAAGAGCAACGCCGAGTTCGCGTTCATCATTGGTCAGCACAGCACTTGCTGCTGCCAAGGGTTCAAGCACAAAGCCTGCCACATTAAGACCCGCACGGTTCACGCACTTGGCCAGGTTCTGCAAAGCATTCTGTTTTGCGGTCACCACCTGAACGTCAACGCCCAAGCGACGGCCCGAACGGCCCTTCGGATTACGGATATGCGGTTCGTCGTCCAAGGAATATTCGCCCGGGAAGATATGAATGATTTCGCCGGCAGAGGCGGGCAACGTACTCGCCTGCTTTGTCACGTTGTCAATGTCTTCTTCGCGAACTTCGCCTACGGGGAGCGTAACGATTCCCTGAGTATCCAAGGAACGCACGTGCTTACCCGCAATGCCCACATACACATCGTGCACATCGACGCGAGTCGTATTTTCAATGACTTGGACAGCCTGCTGTAATGTTTCCACTACAGAATCGAACTCGTCGGCATTCTTGAGCGGAAAATCGCCGCATTCCACAACGCGAACGTTTTCACCTTCGGAAACACCCACGAACAGGTTTATCTTCGATTCACCAATGTCAAGGCCAAAGATGTATTCGTCTTTTCTTTTGTCCTGTTTATTGTCATCCATTGACGCACCTCTTATCATAATTTCTTACATAGGCAAAGCCCGAATAGCGCATATCGACTTCACCCGCGCAAAGCAAATCCTTTGCAAACCCGTTTTCAAGCGACTTGTACAGCGTAAACTGATCCTTGTTCGATTTCATGTCCTTAAAGAGAGCGGTAAAGCCGACATCTCTGAAATAAACCTTCATGCAATCATCTTCAGAAGACCAGGTCACCTGCGACACACGATTATAAAGTTCAGCATCATACTTACGCATATCCACCAGGAACTGCGTTACAGTCTTCACATGTTCCATTGCGGCCATATCCATTACCGGGAGCCTCATAGCGGTCGCCACCGAGAACGGAAGCGGGAATCCTTTTTCGGAATAGATCGTTGCGCGACCTTCCGAAAGAACTGTAAGTACCGGCGAAGTTTCTTGCAACTTGATATAGAGCGAAGACGGGAACTTCTTTACGACCTTTGCCGAAAGAATCATCGGTAGCTGCATGAGCGATGCTTCGACAGAATCGGCATTCAGTTCCGACATGAGCATTCCAGTTTCCACCTGGGCACCCTGCATCACGTCTTCCCAAGAAAGCATGCGGTTGCCTTCAATTTCCACATACTGCAAGTGGCGCAGTTCCAGCGGATTGAAATGCTGCAGGTAGAAGCGGTTGTGAATTGCAAGGACAGCAAGAACCACCAAGATAATGGTGAAAATCCAGCCGCGGCGCTTGAACCAATGCCAAGCCGAAGACACTCCGCTTTTCACCTTGCGGACGCGCTCCTGCTTGCGCATGAGTTCGTTGTAGCCCATTCGACGGCCGAGTAATGTTGTCTTACGTCCAGTCAATTCTAATTCCTAATACTTCTAGAGGCATTCCTTCAAAATTCTTTCGCCCAGTTTCCAGATGTTTCCAGCGCCCATGAGCACCACCACATCGCCCGGCTGCAATTCCTTCTTGAGAATCGGCAGCAAGTTCAGCTGGTCGCCCACAAAGCGGGAATCACGGTGGCCGCGGTCAGAAGCACTGTTAGACACGAGCGAACCCGTCACGCCTTCAATCGGCTTTTCACGGGAAGCGTAAATGTCGGTCACCAAGAGCACATCGCAGTTTGCAAATGCACCACCAAAGGCATCATGCTGGTCGCGGGTACGGGTAAACAGGTGCGGCTGGAAAGCAACGATGATGCGGCGATCCGGGAAAGCATCGCGGAAACCGAGCAAGGTAGCCGTCGCTTCGGTCGGATGGTGAGCGTAGTCATCAAAGACCAAGACGTCGTTCTTTTCGCCAATGAATTCAAAGCGGCGCTTGACGCCTTCGAACTCGGCGCAGGCCTTGCGAGCGATATCGGCAGAAATACCTTCTTCGATAGCGAGGGCCACGGCGGCAGTTGCATTCAGCACGTTGTGACGGCCCGGAATCTGGAGTTTGAATTCACCCAAGCTTTCACCATCGTTCAAAATTTCAAATACAGGGTAACCCTTTTCAAAACGCAGGTTATCCACGCGGTACTTGGCCTGACGCGTAAAGCCGTAAGTAATCACCGGCTTCTTGAGACGGGCCAAAATCTGCTGCACGTTCGGGTCATCCAAACAGACAATCACCTGGCCGTAGAACGGAATCTTGTTCGCGAACTGTACGAAGGCATCCTTGATGTCTTCAATGTTTTCGTAAGTATCCAAGTGGTCGGCGTCAATGTTCGTGATGATTGCAGAAGACGGCATCATCGAAAGGAAGCTGCGGTCGAATTCATCGCTTTCGGCAATCAGGTAGTCACCCTTACCGACCTTAGCGCCCGAGCCTTTACCCTTGACAACACCGCCCACGATAATGGTCGGGTCAAGGCCGGCTTCTTCCCAAATCTGGCCCACGATAGAGGTGGTCGTGGTCTTGCCGTGAGTGCCTGCAATCGAAAGCGTGTACTTCATGCGCATGAGTTCGCCAAGCATTTCGGCGCGGCGAATCACCGGAATACGGCGGTTACGAGCTTCAACCAGTTCGGGGTTATCGTGCGGAACTGCAGAAGAATAAACCACCAAGTCCGTATCTTCGACATTCGATGCTTCATGCTTTGAGAAAACCTTAATGCCAAGGCCCTTCAGGTAATCAATCACCTGGCTTTCACCGGTATCGGAGCCGCTTACCACGAAACCGTTATCGTGGAGCACTTCGGCAATACCGGACATACCGGCGCCACCGATACCTACAAAATGAAGCTTACGGACACGCTTACAATCATTAATCTGCATTAATCATTCTCCTTAGAGAGGATAACACGAGCAATCTGGTCGGCTGCATCGGGCATTCCGAGCTTTTTAGCCGCGACGGCCATCGAATTCAAACGAGTTTCATCGCCCAAGAGCTGTTCCACCTTTTCCCACAGGTGATTTTCTTCGGCATCGAGTTCCACAAGGGCAGCACCGGCATGTTCTACCACGCGGGCATTATGTTCCTGGTGGTTAGCGGTAGCATGCGGGAACGGCAAGAGAATCGAGGGCTTACCGAAGGCAAGGATTTCGGCCAAGGCAGAGGCACCAGCGCGGCTGATAATCAAGTCGGCATGCTTCATGTAGGCGTAAATGCCATCAAGGAATCCGCGAATAGCCACATTCGGAACTTCGCCTACGCGGTTGCTGATGGTTTCCACATTCTTGACTCCCACCTGCCAAACGACAGATACATCGTCGCGAGCAGCAATGGTCTTGATGCTTTCTTCAATCTTGTTGTTGATGCCCACAGCACCCTGAGAGCCGCCCACAATGAACACGGCCTTTTTGCCCGGAGCAAATTCGGCAGGACGAGCGAGAGTATCGCCAATCGGCAATTCACGAACCGGGTTGCCAAAAATCATGCATTTTTCTACCGGGAAGAACTTAGCGGCTTCTTCGGAAGTTACAAAGACGGTCTTTGCGTAGCGGGCACCCACCTTGTTGGCAACGCCGGCCACTGCATTCTGTTCCTGCAGATAAACCGGAATGCCGGCAGTGCCTGCGGCAAGCACGATCGGAAGCGACACGTAGCCACCGGTTGCCACAACGACATCGGGCTTCACTTTCTTAATCACGCTCTTGGCGCGCACCAAAGCCTTGGACAAATTGAACGGCAAGGCCAAATTCTTGAGGAACGGGCCACGGTGCAGGGGAACAGCCGAAATGTATTCGTAGGGCCAGTCTTTTGCAACCAAGCGTTCTTCCATAGAATCTTTACGGCCAGCAAAAGTAATGTCGGTCACGCCCATCTTTTTAAGGCTATTTGCAATGGCTACGGCCGGGAAGATATGGCCACCGGTACCGCCACATACGAAAAGGAACTTTTTCATACGCCACTCCTTGAAAATTCATAGTTTCTGTAGGCACTGCTTTCGAGCGAGGCGCCACTCATGTAGGGTTCCTTGATCATCTTGCCTGTATTGGATCTGGAAATGTTCAACAGAATACCCACTGCCACACAGCTGTAAATTAAATTGGTTCCGCCGAAGCTTATGAACGGGAGAGGTTGGCCCGTCGTGGGGAAAAGTCCCACGCAAACGCAGACGTGAACCAAAAAGTTGAAGAAAAGCGAGAACGTGAGAGCCACGGCCAGGTACTTTCCGAAACGAGTCGAAGACTGGCGAGCAATCGAGAATCCTTGAGCAAAAAGAACCGCATACAAAACCAGCAAGAAGAAGGTTCCCATGAATCCGAATTCTTCGCCAGCCACCGCATAAATCACATCTTTGTGAACTTCGGGCAAGTAACCCAGTTTCTGCACGCCCATGCCAAATCCCGTTCCCGAGAATCCGCCGTTACCCAAAGCGAGCAAAGCATGTTCACCCTGCCAGTTCGAAGCGACCATTTCGCCTTCGGCCGCCGTAAACGCCTGAATACGCTTACTCGAATGTCCTGTCATGAGCAACATGATAATTCCCGGCGGAATGGCGGCGCCAATGGTAATAGCAAGGTACTTGTAATTCACGCCAGCCGTAAGCATTACGCAAATCACAACCATCGAAAGCATCATGAGCATCGAATAGTTCGGCTGCAAAATCAGCAAGAAAGCGGTAATGCCAAAGAAGATTCCCGGCTGCACGATGGTGCAAGCAACACTCTTGATGTTGTCGCCTGCCTGCGAGAACTTTCCGCAAATGCAAATGAGCATGCCGAGCTTCATGATTTCAGAAGGCTGAATGCCCAAAATCCAGCGGTTCGCACCCTTGACACCGTGGCCCGACACAAGAGCCGCAATCGTCAGCACCACGCCCACAAAGAAGGTAATGCGACCGAGCCAGACCCAGTGACCGTAATCCAGGAATCGGGCAAGGCCAAGCATCAGAATCAAACCGAACACAGCCTTGATCAAGTGCTTTTGCAGATAGTATTCTGCAGGAAGTCCATGGGACACAGCGAAATGGGCCGATGCCGTATAGACAATAGGCACGCCCAAACAAATCAGCAGCAACACTACTACCAAGAGTAGCTTGTTCATGCCGGTATTTGCGACTGTGTTTTCCATTCCTTCGTGAGTCCTAAATTAAGCCTTGACCTTCGTGAGTTTAAGCATGGCATCCACCACCTGTTCCATGTGCATGCCGCGGCTGCCCTTGATCAAGAGCACATCGCCTTCTGCCACAATTTCGGTGAGGGTGTCGATCAGTTCCTGAACAGATGCAAAGTGGTGCGCAGCCTTCATGCCCTTGGACTTTGCGCCCTTCACATAAAGCTTTGCCTTTTCGCCCACGGTCAGGAGCATATCAAAATTCATTTCGGGAACCATAGCGCCCATTTCCTGGTGCAGAGCGTCCGTCTGAGCGCCGAGTTCCAGCATATCGCCCAAAATGGCAATGCGGCGGTTCACCTTCATGTTGCCAATGGTCTGCAAAGCCATCTTGGTCGAAGACGGGTTCGCATTGTAGCAATCCGACACAATCTTGAAGCCGTTGGCATTCTTGATTTCCATACGCATGTTGGTCGAACGGAAGTTGGCAAGAGCCTTGGCGATGTCGGCCTTGGGCACTCTGTACTGCAGGCCAACGGCGATTGCAGCAAGAGCGTTATAGAGGTTATGAATGCCCGGCACGTTCAGCGTAAACTTGGTGCGGTCTACAAAGAAGGTAGCGCAGTTGTCTTCGCTCCATTCGAGCTTTTCAGGCTTGATGATGCCGCGCTTCACGCCAAAGGTCACCACTTTGTAGCTCGTATTGCTGCGGCACTTGCAAAGACGCGGGTCATCGGCGTTCACGATGAGCACGCCGTTCTTCTTGAGGCCTGCGACAATCGTCTTCTTTTCGGCGAACACGCCGTCCAAATCCTTGAGGCGTTCCAGGTGAGAGGCGCCAATGTTGGTAATCACGGCCACATCGGGCTCGACAGCGAGCGAAAGCGGACGGATTTCATCCGGGCCGCTTGTGCCCATTTCAATCACAGCAGCTTCGTGACTGTGCTTGAGTTGGAACAGTGTCATGGGCACACCGATGTGGTTATTGAAGTTACCGGCGGTGGCGTGGGTGTTATACTTCTGCGAAAGAACGGCCTTCACCATTTCCTTAGTGGTGGTCTTGCCGTTGCTGCCCGTAATGGCAACCTTCTTTACCTTGAAATTCTTCTGATAGCCCTTGGCGAGCTTGAGGAGCGCTTTCGTCGTATCGTCGACGGGCGCATACATCTTGAAGTTTTCAATGCCTTCGGCATCAGCGTTCACGACACTCATCAATGCTCCATTTTTTTCCATTTGAGTTACAAACTGGTGGGCGTCAAATCGGGCACCCTTGATCGGCCAAAAAACCACGCCCTTGGCAGGTTCGCGGGAATCCATGCAAAGATTCACTTTGCGGTTCTTGGTGCGGCCATCAACACCTACCGAGTAGGTTTCGAGGATTTCCAAGAGTTCCTTGATTTTCAAGTCCAGCTTATACATTTTCCATTGCCTTCACCGCTTCTTCGCGGTCATCAAAATGGTGTTTGGTCTTACCCACAATCTGGTAGTCTTCGTGGCCCTTGCCCGCAATCACAAGCCAGTCGCCGTCCTTAAGTTCTGCGCAAGCCTTGGCAATCGCTTCTTCGCGCTTTTCGACGACGCTAAACTTGTCCGTCTTCATACCAGCGCGAACATCGTTAATGATGTCGGTCGGATTTTCGGTACGCGGGTTATCCGAGGTGAGCCAAGCCTTGTCCGCAATGCGTTCGGCGATTGCACCCATAATCGGGCGCTTGGTCTTGTCGCGGTCACCGCCGCAGCCGAACACGCACGCGAGGCGGCCTCGGCAGAGGCTACGAGCGGTCGTAAGGACGCGTTCGAGGGCGTCAGGTGTGTGTGCATAGTCCACAATCACGTGGCGGCCATTCTTGTTCCAGACCTTTTCAAAGCGGCCCGGAACGCGGACTTCTGCCAAAGCCTTGCGCATGGCAGGTTCGGCAAGGCCGATTGCCTTTGCCCAGGCAAGTACCAGCATCACGTTGTCCACGTTAAAGTCACCGCACAACGGAGTTTCAAACGGTTCTGCACTAATGGCAGGCAACAGCATCTTGAGGCCATCCTCAGTATTCTGCACGGCACCTTCGGGCTTCACTAAAGCACTAACGACCCCTAGACGCGAGACAGCCACCCTCCGGTCCGCTCCTATCCCGGCTAGGGAATCGTATAGTTTCTTTCCGTACGCATCATCGATATTGATAACGGCAACACCATCATCAGCAAGGTAACGCGTAAACAAAAGCTTCTTTGCCTCAAAGTAGGCATCCATCGTCTTATGGTAATCGAGGTGGTCTTGAGTCAGGTTGCTGAACAAGGCGCTCTTGTAAAGCACACCTGCCATACGACCCTGATCCAAGGAATGCGAAGACGCTTCCATCACCAAGTCCGTACAACCGGCCTCGACTGCTTTTGCGGCAAAGGCATACAAATCCAATAGCCCCGGCGTCGTTAATGTAGCGGGCACCGAAGTTTCGCCAATTTTATTCTTAATGGTTCCAAGGAGAGCAACCTTGCGGCCAGCAGCCGAAAGCATTGCATCCATCAGGAACGCACTCGTTGTCTTACCATTCGTACCCGTCACTGCATGAGCGCTAAGCTTTGCAAACGGGTCCTTATAGAAAATCTTTGCAGCTTCAAGGCGAGCTGCCTTCACATCGGCCACTTGAATCCACTTGGACGTCAATCCCTCGGGAGCAACCGTTTCGCTCACCACTGCAACTGCACCCGACGCCAAAGCGGTTCTTGCAAATTCATCGGACTTTTCGCCCGGCATCGAGAAAAACAAATCTTTTGCCTTCACGCGGCGGGAGTCGTCGCACAGGCCCTGCACATTCAATTTCTGCATCAACGTTTCAGAAATCATTAGCCTCTCTCCTTGAGCGTAAGCTTGCAAATTTGACCCTTATGGAGCGTTTCCCCGACTTTCGGCGTCTGAGACACAACGCGACCCATTCCGGTATATTCCACATTCATGCGAATGTTTCCTGCAATTTCAAGAGCATCTTTCAACGAAAGTCCCTTCAAGTCCGGCATCGTCGAAGCGTCGACATCGCCAAGCTTGAGCACCAGCGCCAAAGAATCCGTCTTGTCGCGGCGCACGGCAATCACTCGAGAGCCTTCGCCTTCAAAAGTCACCGGGCATTTCTTGTTTGCCGCCACCGACTTCGCCGTCTGGGCAAGCATTCCCACATAATCGCCTTCGCAAGTTGTATTCTTCTTGACAAAGGCAAGATCATGAGATGCCGGCGAAAGCTTCGGATGGTAGTAAATGCCTTCCATAATGCGGCGGAAAATCGGGCCAGCCGTTGCACCACCTGTGTGGCCATAAAGCTTATCGGCGTTCGGGTCGTCTACCAAGACCATGCACACGTAGCGCACATCTTCAACTGGAGCAAGACCAATAAACGATGCCACCTGATGTTCGCGGTCATACTTGCCGGTTTCCTGGTTGTACTTTTCTGCCGTACCGGTCTTTCCACCAAAAATCACGTCCGGAATCTTCTTGCTGGCCACACGCTTTGCCGTACCGCTGTTCACCACACGGTTGAGCATCTTGCGAATCGAAGCTGCCGTGCGTTCCGAAATTACGCGGCGCACCTTCACCGGATCCTTCTTTTCGACCAGGTTTCCGTCGGAATCGCGCCATTCTTTCACAATCATCGGTTCCATCAGAGTGCCGCCGTTAGCAATAGCCGCATAAGCCATCACCATTTGAATCGGCGTTACAGAGACTGCGTGGCCAAAGCCCATGGTTTTAAGGGTACGGTCATCTCTCGTGAGCTCATAAGGCATGTAAAGGCGACCGGCTTCTTCACCAGCCAAGTTTTCAGAGGTCTTCATGCCAAAGCCGAAGTTACGGGCCATGCGGTAAAGCTTTTCAGCGCCAACCTTGTCGGCCACTTTCGCAAAGACAATGTTCGAAGACTGAACCATTGCCTCGGCCATATCCATGTCGCCATAAATGTGGGTATCGCAAATGCGTTCAGCACGGGCGCTCCAGCTCCAGCACTTGCCTTCGTTCACAAAGACTGTATCTTCGGGCACCACGCCGTTTTCAAGCGCAGCCGCAGCCGTAATCACCTTGAAGGTAGAGCCCGGTTCATAAGACATCGCAACGATGTCGTTTTTGGCCATTTTGCCCACACCCTGCTTTTTAGAGTTCGGGTCAAAAGTCGGATAACTTGCCATGGCCAAGATTTCACCCGTGTACGGATCCACCACCACGGCAGAGGCACTGGCGGCACTGAATTCGATCACGCCATCCTTGAGCGCCTTTTCCACAATTTCTTGCATGTCGCGGTCAATGGTCAGCACCAGGTTCTTGCCCGGCTTTGCTTCGGCCACGTTTTCAGAACGTCCCAGAATTTCACGTTCCTTGGCATCCTTGATACCCACGCGGAATCCTTCGTTACCACGCAGACGCAAGTCGTACATGCGTTCCATGCCCATGCTGCCTTCGCCATCGTAGCCGACCTTGCCCACAATCTGGGAGGCAAGCTTACCCTGCAAGAAGATTCGGCTATAGTCTTCGGCCTTGCCGGTATCGCGCAAGTTCTTGGCAAACACGATACCATTTCTGTCCAAGATCTCGCCGCGTTCGGCGTAAATGCTCTTGGTACGGGTTACCATGCTCTTGGTTTCGGCCTGATAAACTTCACGGTTCAGCACTTGAATATTAAAGGTCTGCCATGCAAGAACACCAATTGCGCCAAGCACAATCATCTTTGCAACCGAGAGCGCATCCATATTCACAATATTCATTGCGCCCCCGTTACGCGCACCTTGGTCGGCACGCCGTTCAAGTCAAGACCAACACTGTCTGCAAAGACAGACAAGTTTTCAAGAGAAGACAACTTGTTGATTTCAAGTTCCTGCAGGGTTCTTTCACGCTGCAGCTGCCCGATCTTATAAGAAAGATCCTGGGACTTCAAATAAAGCTTAGACAAGCAGTTCTGCATATACAACGGCAAGATCAGCAAAAGCCCTGCCACCAACACGGCGCAGATAAACACCCACACAATGGTGCGGTTAGAGTTGAACAGGGATTTTTGATTCTTTTCGCTCATACCCGTTCGTACACCCTAAGCTTTGCAGAGCGAGCCCTGCTGTTGTTTGCAATTTCTTCGTTAGACGGCAGAATCGGCTTGCGATTCACCTTTTTAAGGCGCTGGTGATTGCCACCGCACGTGCATACAGGCTGGCGTTCGGGGCAAATGCAGGCGCGTTCAAATTCAGCGGCCGTTTCCTTGACGCAGCGGTCTTCTACGGAATGGTAGCTCATCACCACCAAACGACCGCCCACCTTGAGGCAGTCTACGGCAGCGCGCAGGCTATCTTCGATTTCCTTGAGTTCGCCGTTCACTTCCATGCGAATCGCCTGGAACACGCGGGCCAAAAGGCCATTCACTTCGCGGCGTTTGTCGGGGAACACGGATTCCACCACAGCCTTCACGTCAGAAGGCAAAATTTCTTGGTCGCCCTTAGAGGCAGCCATTTCAACCAAGCGGGTCGCAAGTTTGAAGCCGCGATCCATATCCGCATTCTTGCGGAGTGCGGCAGCGAGCGTATCGGCATCCACCGTCTTGAGCCATTCCTGGGCAGAAACGCCTTCGCGACGGTCCATGCGCAAATCCAGCGGATTGTCGCCCACAAAAGTAAAGCCGCGGTCAGAGGCATCAACCTGATGGCTGCTAATGCCCAAATCGTAGAGAATGCCGTCCAAAGTATTCGGCGCAATTTCATTCTTCAATTCACCGAAGCGAACCGGATGCACAATAAACTTGGGCTTTACACCAGCAAGGCGCTTGGTAGCAAAGGCAACGGCTTCTTCATCGCGGTCAAATGCGTGAAGTGTTCCGTTTTCATCTAGTTTGTTTGCAATAGCGTAAGAATGACCGCCACCGCCCAAAGTACAATCGCTATAGGTACCGTTCGGCTTGATGTTCAAGCCTTCAAGACATTCCTTAAGCATCACCGGATCGTGATAGAACACGCCGTTTTCGACACCAGCGAGAGCGGCTTCGGAATGGACAGCCGTTGCGCGGTCGTTCAAAATTTCATTTGTACGTAATTCAGTCTTGCGGAGGCTATTTATTGCCATCGGACCCCTCCGTCAAGCTTTCACCATAGAACGCGGCATCGAAGGCGGCAATTGCATCTTCAGTCTGCAAGCCGAACTTTTCATTGAAGCGTTCAGGATTCCATAGTTCAAGAGTTTTTCCGCTAGCTTGTACGTAAAGGACTTCACCCTTAAGACCAGCATACTCCAACAAGATCTTTGGAAGTAAAATGCGGTTCTGGCCATCGAGCTCCACTACTGTAGGAGCGAGGCCTCTCCGAACTAGGTCAGCTTGACGGCGGTCGGACCTCGAGTCCAAGTCCGCCATGAACTTTTCGTATTCCGGCAAGGTAAACAACCGAAGCGTCTGATTCGGACCACGCGTGATCACGAATTCATCGCCCTCGGTTGGCCCGAGCTGACGACGGAATTCCCTGGGGAAGGAAGACCTTCCCTTTCCATCGATAGCCGTTTGGGCTTGACCTATGAAAGACGTAAAGTTCATACTAGTTTGACACATTTTACCACAACACAGTACAAATCTACCATTTTCTACCACTTTGGCAAGATAGAGCTGACATTTTCACCCCGAAAGCATACAAAAAGCATACCTCGAACCTAGGTCCGATTCAATTTAAGTGAACATATGTTCACTACAGCAAAAGGCTCTGTCGGGCCAGTCCGTACTTTTGGGTCGAAACTGCGAAAATGCTGCGGACCGCCGAACGGTCATTTCAGCGTAAAAACATCGGTCATGCAGCCGAAAAACAGTTTTGGAAGCAGTTTAGCCCGACAGAGCCCAACAAAAAAGGAGTACACTATGGAAATGAAGTTTTGTCAGAGCTGTGGGATGCCGCTTTCGCCGGAAGTCCTCGGTACGAACGCCGACGGCAGCAAGAGCGACGAATCGGTAAGTCTACCACGCTTTACGAAATTCTTGACAGTACGATCAATATTTCTACCATGGAAGACCCGGTCGAATTGAATATCGACGGCGTGAACCAGGGGCAAATTAACAATGCGGCGGGCTTTACCTTCGCCGCGGGCATCCGCGCCCTGCTCCGTCAGGACCCGGACGTCATCATGATCGGTGAAATGCGTGACCAGGAGACATCGTCCATGGCTATCGAAGCAGCCTTGACGGGTCACTTGGTCTTCAGTACGTTGCATACAAACGATGCTGCCGGTGCCTTCCCGCGTTTGCTCGAAATGGGCCTGGAACCCTTCCTTGTGTCTACCGCTATCAAGGGCGTGCTCGCCCAGCGCCTTGTGCGCCGCATCTGTAAGTACTGCAAGGAACCGGTGGAAATTTCGCAGGCTATGCGCGACGAACTCCACCTGTCTCCGGAAATGCAGTTCTACCACAGCCGCGGTTGCGAAAAGTGCAACGGCTCCGGTTACAAGGGCCGTTGCGGTATTTACGAGTTCCTGGTGCCGAACGAGACGGTGCGTAACCTCATCATCAAGCGTTCTTCGGGCGACGTGATCAAGCGCGCCGCCATGAAGGAATGCGGCATGATTACGCTGCGCATGGACGGCATCCAGAAGGCTCTGGATGGTCATACCACGCTCGAACAGGCCGTGGGCGCCTCCGCCGACGACGACTAGTAGTTTATCAGAGTCTAAAAAAAGGTCGCTTCGGCGGCCTTTTTTTTGATATGGTGCGCTTATAATACGCGCTTGTATCATATTTTGAGAAAATATTAAAAAATTGAAAAAGTTGTCTTTTTTACTTGTTTTTAGCTTGTTTTGTATTATATTTGGAAATATGAAACCCATAACCGAGTATAATGACTACCGCGCCTACATGCGTGACTTTTATGAAGAGCGCAAGCGTGTGTCGTACTTTACTTGGCGACAGTTTGCAAGCCTTGCCGGTTTTGTCTCGCCGACATACCTCAAGCTAGTTTGCGAAGGAAAATCGAGACTGAGCAAACCCGGAATAGCGAAAGTCGCAAGAGCCATGGGGTTAGAGGGGTTCGACTACACCTATTTCGGGTTGCTCGTTAAATTTGAAAGTGCAAAAGATGCCGCGGAGAAGGAAGCTATACTTCGTGAACTCGAGCGGGAGGCAAGGCTCATCAAGGTGCGCGTCGTGGACGCTGATGCGTTCCGCTACTATGAGAATCCGGCCTGCCCCATAGTGCGCGAACTCGCTCCAATCATGCCGAAGGCGGATCCGGGTGAAATCGCTGCGCACATCAGGAACAAGACCACCATGCTAGACGTGCGCGAGGTCTTGCAGTTCTTGGTGAAGGCGGGTTTCCTCTTGAAAACGGGTAAGGGAACCTACGAGCAGACGGAAAAATCCGTGAAAGGCTCGAAAGAGGCTATCCCGCTCGCCATTCGCTCCATGAACCGTGAAATGGCAAAACTCGGGGTACAGGCTATCGACACGGATGGGATCGAGGAACGTAACTATTCCGGCGTCACCATGGGCATCGACGAAGTTGCCTACGCGCGGATTGTCGAGGAGATAAACGCCTGCCGCAAGAAGGTGATAGATATCGCCCGCGAATGCCAGAACATCAATCAGGTGTACCGCTTGAATCTGCAACTTTTTCCGCTTACGGACAAAGTAAGCACTCGGGGTAAAAAAAAGGAGACCAGCAATGAGTAAGATAAAATTCTTATTCCTCGCATATTTCATCGGATTTTTAGCCTGTTCCTGTTCGGACAAGGTTGCAGGCACTACCGAAGACGAGAATACGCTCGCACAATACAGCAGCTCCTCGAGCTTTGACGAAATTTCGTCGAGCGAGGCTGAAGTTTCGTCAAGCAGTTTCGGCCATATAGAGCGCTCTTTCAACGCCGACAGCCTCATATTCGACGGCAGAGGTTGGGGCGCAGTGTTCTCCTGCCCAGACAGTGTGGAGGCTTCCGAGGCTCTCGAGAACTCCATCACGCTCGGCCGGTTCATTTCGGGTCGCATTGAAAAGCTCATGGCGACGGGGCTCACTCAAGAACAAGCGGACAGCGCCGCACAGGCGGAACTGTTTACGGCGCTCGGAATCGACTCGTATCTCCGCGAAGATCCCTTCCGGTTAAAGCTCGTCAGCAACCTCCTTAACTATATCTTCGGCGGTACGGTCTACGTAGACTTTTACGAGAGTGTCGAGAAAGCCTTCACGGAAACCGGTTCCCTTTCGAAGGAACACTACTGTAATTTTGATGCCGACGCTGACCACATCCGTGACTTTTACACAGAGGGGGTTTTCCCCGAACATTACCTTTACGAATCCTCCCTGTACCGATCCATGTACTGCAAACTTTCCTTGGTCGTCCCGTTAGAGATGGTCAGAATTGTTGATGCCAAATGTTACGATCTGCCCGTGTGCGACAGCACCAACATCGGTAAAACATTCAAGGCAAAGTACAATTCCGATGAAAAACTCATCACATGCAAGGAAACGGGCTGGGGTCACGCCACTGCGATAGGAAGGGTGACCTTTGACGTGCCCTGCGACAAGGAAGGCAAGTATATCTTCTATGGGGGCGGTCCAGTCAGCTTATCGTTTGTATGTAGCCTCGACTCAGGCTGGTACGTTGCAGAGACTGTTGATGCGGAAACCTTCGATGTGCCCTGTGACAAGCATGGTGAATTGTACACGAGCCCGAATGATTCGGCTAGAGTCTACGTGTGTCGCAAGGAGCAATTTTGCAGGCATAACGACAACTACTTCGACGAATCCCCCTTGCCGTCTGGCTATTACAACGACTTCTACGTTGAGTACGGCCAGCAATGGGTCGCGCCTTGCATGGACGAGGGTTGGGATTACGCAAGCATTCTTGATATCGAAACGTCGATGGATGTGTGCGATAGCGAAGGAAAAACGCTCCAGAGTCCCTCGGATTCGAATCTGTATTACATTTGCCACGACGAGAAGTGGACGGAATTTTACAATTTGCCCTGCAACATGGATAACAAACGCGTGAAAGTAGGATACACCGATTACATCTGCTATGACAAAACATGGCGAACCACCTCCGAATGGCACGTGGAATACCCAGCCGAATACTACTTCAATCCCGAAGTCAATTACGGAAGCTTTACGGACCCGCGCGACAACTATGTTTACCATACCGTCGAGTTCAAGGGCCGCACGTGGATTGCGGAGAACATGAAGTATGCTGGATTCCCCGACAGCGTGCTGGCAAAAGAAACCCGATGCCTTGCGGACAGCTGCAAGAATGTCGGGCGGTACTACAGCGCCAGAGTTGCAAACGAAGTATGCCCCGAAGGCTGGAATCTCCCGGATTCTAACGATATACTCGCATTCGCGACAATGAATGATGCTATTAAACTCATTTCTTGGCTTAACGGTGAACCGGATATCCACGGATTGAGCTTTATACTGAACGGAAGAATTGTCGACACCGATATGCCCTATTCGTCTTGGCAAGGGGAACTTGCGCTCCTTTGGATGAACGAGACGAACGAAGAAATCGGACGTCTTGTCGCCACGATAACAAAATCATGGGATAAATCAGTAAAAATTTGGGCCGGTCATCAACCTGATTGGTATGCGAATATGCAACGGATTAGTCTGTATCCAGAATCAGACTGGGCACCCACTCCCGATGGATTCCCGGAGGAATTTATCGACCAGACATTCCTCCCGGTGCGCTGTGTAAAAAAATAAAAAGTCTTGACAGAGCTTTCTAAATAATGCACGTTTGTGCATAGAAGCAAAAGGCTCTGTCGGGCTAGACCGTACTTTTGGGTCGAAACTGCGAAAATGCTGCGGACCGCCGAACGGTCATTTCAGCGTAAAAACATCGGTCATGCAGCCGAAAAACAGTTTTGGAAGGGGCACAAGTGTATAGTTTAGCCCGACAGAGCCCAACAAAAAAAATCCCAGTCGTTCACCGAGATTTTTTAAGCCCTAATTATTTTGAATAAATGGTCTAGAACACGTAGCGAATATCTAAAAGATACGACGCGCCAGTAGAGGTTCTTTTCGATACCGGAGTGAACATCGCTCCGTTCAGGCCCCAATGCTGATTGAAGTCCCAGTTGAAACCGGCCGAAACTTCGGTCTTGGTGTCAGCGCCATGAGCTTCATTGACCAAGGTAAAGCCCGTGAGGAAATGGAAATTGTTGCCACCCAAGTAAAGCAGAGCCGGAACGCGAATATACTGCGTGTGGTATTGCTGCCACATCATATCGAACGTCATGTACACGCCGTTTTCTTTACTCAAGCGAAGCTTCAAGCCAAGACCCGCATCCAGCAAGCCCGCATGCAAAAAGAACCGGCAACGAGAGCTGTTCGAAAATCCCGTCGAAGCCTGCGTTGATTCTTTAGATTCATTTTTCTTAGATACAGACTTTTTAGCGGCAGACGATTTCGCGGCAAGGCTAGTCGTCGACAAAAGCAACAAGCAAGCGAATAGGATCTTAAACAGTTTCATTTATTCAGCCCAGTGATTGCCGTTGTAGTTGCGAGCAGTGTCTGCATCCATGCCAATCTGACGGACCAGATCATCCAAGCTCGGGAATTTCTGTTCAGGGCGCAGGTATGCCATCAAGTCAAGCACCATCGGGCGACCGTAAATGTCTTCGCTAAAGTCGAGCAAATACGCTTCGATAGCGAGGCGCTGGTTGCCGGTAGACGGCTGCGTACCAATGTTCACCACCGCGCGGAAAGAGCGTTCTCCCCCGTTGCCATCGGGCAAGCGAGCAGTCGCCACATACACGCCGTGTTTGGGCAAGAACTTGTACTTTCCCACTTGCAAATTCGCTGTCGGGAAACCGATGGTATGACCGAGGCGCTTGCCTTCGACAATCGTTCCAGACAAACGATACGGGCGGCCCAGATAAGTCTGCGCGCGCGACACATCGCCATTCAAAAGCGCATTTCGCACAGCGGAAGAACTCACGCGTTCACCCTTGTGAAGCACAATCGAAAGCATGGCCGTCGAAAGTTCCGGGAAGGCCGCGGTAATGGTTTCGTAGTTACCCTTGCCGCCGGCGCCAAAGCAATGGTCATGTCCAAAGAACATGGAGCACACGCCGCGCTTTTCAATCAGTTCCTGACGGACAAAGACATCGAACGGAAGCTTCGCCACTTCGGGCGTAAACGGGAGCACCAAAAATTCAAGTCCCAGGCTTTCGATAAACTCACGCTTTTCTTCGGTAGTCGTGAGGAGCAGCGGATCGCCGGGAGTGCGCAACACATAGTTGGAATGCGGCTCAAAACTAATGACGGTAGGCGTCAAGCCGTTCACTTCGGCAACGGCCTTGAGCGTGCGGAAAAGCGCCTGGTGTCCCAGGTGGCATCCGTCAAAATTACCCATCGTCACAGCACGTTTCATTTTTCATCCTCACCCAAATAAAATTTCGGCTTAATGCGCCCCGGTTCATAAAAGCACAGGCTCAAGACTTCGCCTTGCATGTTTGCGGCAAACACATGGCCCTCGGGGCCTACGCCCTCGACTTTCTCTTTCCACGGGAGCCAATTACCCTGGCGGATTACAGCCACCTGTTCGTCGGTTAGGCGCACCACCGGAAAGTCGAGCACCGCATCGACCGGCAACAGATTTTCACGGGTCAAGTTCTCGCCGCGCACCGCCTTATCGAGCGTCACATTGCCGATGCGGTGTCTGCGTATCTGCGATACGCATGCGTAGGTTCCAAGCGCACGACCGATATCGCGACCGAGCGCACGAATATAAGTTCCCTTGGAGCATTCGCAAATCAAGTCGAAGGTCGCAAATTCCTTGCCGGAGCAGCCTTCAGTCACTTCGCCCTCGCCTATCACCTTGAGTTCGCCAATGTGAATCTTGCGAGGCTTCAATTCAATGTTGCGGCCACGTTCCATCAAGTCGCTGGCACGCACGCCGTTGATTTTCACGGCGCAGTACTTGGGCGGAACCTGTTCAATATCGCCCGTAAATTGCGGGAGAACAGCTTCGAGCATTTCGCGGGTAATCGCGAGCGCTTCGCCCTGCTCCACAACCTCGCCGTCCCATTCGAGGGTATCGGTTTCGTAGCCCAAATGCAGCCTAAAGCTATAGCACTTGTCCTTGGCTTCGATAAAGGGCAACAGTCGCGTGCAGCGGCCGGTGGCAGCAATAATCAAGCCCGAGGCACGCAAATCCAGCGTGCCCGCGTGGCCTACTCGCTTTGTAGAAAAGACCCTTTTCAGTGGGAAAAGGGCCTTAAAAGAAGTTTCGCCAGCAATCTTGTCCAAAAGAACGAAGCCGGAATTGCTCAATTACAAGTCCCCTTTCTGCTTCAGTTCGGCCAGAATGCTTTCGATATGCATGGCGTGTTCCAAGTTTTCATCCAGAACAAAATTCAGTTCCGGAATCTTACGGATCTTTAGCGCCTTGCCTAAAACAGTACGGATATAACCCGCCGAATTCTTGAGGCCAATCAGCGAATCACGCTTTTCCTTGTCGGAACCCATCACGGACACCATGACCTTGGCGTAGCTCAGGTCATCGGTAATCGTAACGCGCGTGATGCTGGCGAGGCTGCTCACACGAGGATCCTTCAAGCCCTTCTGCAAGAGCTTGCCGATTTCCTCGCGGAACTGTTCATCCAATCTGTCAGTTCTACGACTCATTGGACTCCTCAGCCTTCTTGGCCTTTTCTTCGGCTTCTTCGCGAGCCACATCCTTCAGGGTACGGGCAACCTTGACTTCCTTGAAGAAGATCAAGCTATCGCCTTCCTTGATATCTTCGTAACCCTTAAGACCGATACCGCATTCAAAGCCACGAGCGACAGACTTGACGTCGTCCTTCATGCGCTTCAAGGACTGGACCACGGTCGTACCGAGTTCCACGCCGTTGCGGTACACGCGCACATGGCTGGTACGGTCGACTTCGCCGTCGGTAACCATACAGCCTGCGATGAGACCGATCTTCGGAATCTTGAACACCTGGCGGATTTCGGCTTCGCCGGAGAGTTCTTCGCGCATGGTCGGCTTCAAGAGGCCTTCCACAGCGTTGGTGATATCTTCAATGCAGTCGTAAATCACGCGGTAGTTGCGGATTTCGATGCCTTCCTTCTGGGCCATTTCGCGGATAGAGAGCGACGGCATCAAGTGGAAGGAAATAATGATTGCCTGTGCGGTCGTAGCGAGCAAGATATCGGATTCCGTAATGGTACCCACACCCTTGCGGATAATGTTGACGCGCACTTCCTTGTTGGTAAGCTTTTCGAGGCTTGCTGCAAGAGCTTCTGCAGAACCGCCCACGTCGGCCTTGACAATAAGGTTGAGTTCGGAGAGCTTACCTTCCTTACGATCGTTGAAGGTATCTTCCAAAGTCTTCACGTTACGAGAACGCAGGTCGCGTTCACGAGCAGCCATACGGCGCTTGGAGGCAATTTCACGTGCGGTCTTTTCGTCTTCGACCACGATCAAGTCGTCACCGGCCTGCGGAGTACCGTCAAAGCCGAGCACCTGACACGGAGCAGACGGAGGAGCTTCCTTCATCTGTTCGCCACGTTCGTTAAACATAGCACGGACACGACCAGCGTAAATACCGCAAACGAACGGGTCACCCACATGGAGCGTACCGTTCTGCACGAGGATCGTGGCCATAGAACCCTTACCCACGTCGAGCTTGGATTCCACCACGGCGCCGCGAGCGTGAGCATCGGGGTTAGCCTTGAGTTCGAGCACTTCGGCTTCGAGGGCGAGCGTTTCCAAAAGGTCGTCCATGCCCTGGCCCGTACGTGCAGAAACTTCGATACAGCTGGTAGAACCACCCCACTGTTCCACTTCCACGCCGCGTTCAGCGAGCTGGGCGCGAATCTTGTCGGGGTTAGCGGTCGGCAAGTCGATCTTCGTGATAGCCACGACCATCGGCACCTTTTCACGCTTGGCAAGTTCAATAGATTCAACCGTCTGCGGCATCACCATGGAGTCGGCTGCCACCACGAGCACGATTACGTCGGTCACCTGAGAACCGCGAGCACGCATAGCACTGAATGCTTCGTGACCCGGGGTATCGAGGAAGGTCACCTTACCCTGCTTGGTCGTGACTTCGTATGCACCGATGTGCTGCGTAATACCACCCGATTCGCCGGACACCACGTGGGTCTTACGAATCCAGTCGAGCAAAGAAGTTTTACCGTGGTCAACGTGGCCCATCACCGTCACCACCGGGTGACGCGGCTTCAGGTTTTCAGAAGATTCTTCTTCCACGCCGAGCACTTCTTCTTCGTATTCTTCCATCAGCTGGGCTTCGTAACCGAATTCGTCAGCCAAGAGCTGGATGGTTTCAAAATCGAGGCGGGCGTTGATGGTCACCATCATGCCCATTTCCATGCACTTCGCAATCACGCGGGCCGGCATCTGGTCCATAAGGCCAGCGAGTTCGCCCACGGTGATAAAGTCGGAAGTCTTAAGGATTTTCTTTTCTTCGCCCGGAGTATTGTCGTTATGCTCCTTGCGGTAAACTTTCTTGACAGGCTTCTTGGAAAGGTCAGCCATCACGCGAGAAACGTTCTGACGTACGGCTTCCTGCTGGAGTTCCTTCTGTTGCTCCATGCGGTCCTTGCCGTTATTGCGACGGTTCTTGTCGTTCTGACCATGACGACCGTTCTGCTGCTTGCCGCCCTTGCCGCCCTGGTTCTGGCCGCCAAATCCCTGGGCGCCACCATTGCTAGCATTAAAGGCATCCTGCATCGAGTTGCCGGTAAAGCCACCCGTGCGACCGGTAAAGGTACGACCGCCGTTGTTGTTCGGGCCGCCGTTACCATTACGGTTGTCGTTACGACGATTGCCGTTGCGGTTGTCGCCATTGTTCGAAAGGCGACCGAAAGTTCCTGTATAACCCTGCTGGTTTCCACCACCGTTGCGGTGTCCGCCGCGGTTCGACTGGGCCTGTTGCTGAGACTTTTTGATACGGGCAAGAATGGCTTCGTCCGGTTTGAACACCTGGGCCTTCATCGGAGGCTGCTTGAGTTCCATGCCCGGGGTAACCATGGCAGGCTTTGCTGCGGCCGGTGCGGGAGCAGGAGCGGCTGCCGGAGCGGCAGGCTTAACAGCCGGAGCAACGGGCTTGACTGCTGCAGGAGCGGCCGGTGCAGCAGGTGCCGGAGCAGGTGCTGCGGGAGCAGGCTTCACTTCTGCCTTCGGAGCTGCGGGCTTTTCAGCCGGAGCGGCTTCAACCTTCGGGGCTGCAGGCGCTGCGGCAGGAGCGGCAGGCTTCACTTCAGGGGCCTTCGGTGCTTCGACAGCGGCAGGGGCCTCGGCCTTGGGGGCGGGGGCTGCTGCGGCAGGTTTCACCGTAGCAGTAGGCTTTGCGGCGGCCGGTGCGGCAGCAGCGGCAGCGGGCTTTGCAGTTGCAGGCTTCTTCGTTCTAATCAGCTTGGCCTTCAACTTGCCATCGCCAGCCGAAGCAGACTCACTCTTCTTGTCAGAAGAAGCATTGGAAGTTTCGGCGGAAGATGCCTTTTTCAGATTCTTGTTGCGGGCTTCGGCCTTCTGGCGTTCCGCCTCGGCATCTGCTTCGATCTTCTCGTAGTCCTTAGCGTCAAGCTTAGACACCTGAGTACGGACAGCAACGCCCGCATCACGAAGCAGCTTCATCACGACATCAACCTTGACGCCGTGTTCCTTTGCCCAATCTACTGGTTTAATTTGTTCTTCATTAGCCATGAATAGCTTCCAATGTTCCTTTTTAAAAAATTAGCGAGCAGCCTTACGGTTCTGGTTCAAATCGGCAGCGGACGGAGAGGTAATCTTAGCCTTCGTTTCGTCGTCCTTCTGGTTCCATTCGTTTTCACCGAACACGTCGAGGTTACGCTGCACAAGTTCTGCAGCGAGCTTCACGTTCTGGCCGTTCTTGCCAATTGCAAGTGCGAGGTTTTCATCGCTGATAATCACCACAGTGCGGCGGGTTTCAGGCACGTGAATCAGCTTGATCACGTTAGCCGGAGTAAGGGCACGCGTAATGAAGGTGTCCAGATCCGGATTCCACTGCACAATGTCAATGCGTTCGTTACCGAGTTCGCGCACAATCGTCTGCACGCGGGCACCCTTCATACCGACGCAAGCGCCGACCGGGTCAATCTTTTCGTCACGGGAATACACGGCAATCTTGGCGCGGAAACCCGGTTCGCGGGCAACGCCCTTGATTTCAACCGTACCTTCGTAAATTTCCGGAACTTCCTGACGGAAGAGTTCCTTGAGGAAGTCACCGTTAGCACGGGACAGCACCACCTGGGCACCGTTCTTGGAGGATTCTTCCACGCGGGCGATTACGGCCTTAATGGAGTTGCCCTGAGCCCAACGTTCGCGACGGATCTGTTCGCGAGCCGGAATCATAGCTTCGGTCTGCTTGCCAAGTTTCACGATAATGTTACTTTGTTCAAGGCGAAGCACTTCGCCGCTCACCATGGTACCGATACGGCTACGGTAGGTGTCCATGATCTTCTGACGTTCGGCATCGCGAATCTGCTGGTTCAAGAGCTGCTTTGCAGTCTGAATGGCCTGGCGACCGAATGCAGAGATAGGAATTTCCATTTCGAGGAAGTCACCCGGCTGAGCGTCTTCGTTAAAGTCGCGAGCTTCTTCGACCAGCATGTAACCCTTGTCGAGTTCTTCCACTTCGGCAGCGGTCATGTTCGGGTCGTAGTCCGGATAGTCATCGACAACGGCCACGCGCAAGAACACGTGCACTTCGTTGGTTTCCATGTCGAAATCCACATCGATTTTCTTTTCGATGTGCAAGTACTTGCGGGCCGCCGTGATCAGCGCTTCCTTCAGCGCGTTCAGCACAACGGAATCATCCATGTCCTTGGCTTCGACAACACCTTTCAGCACTTCGAGCAAGTTTACCTTCGGTTCGTTCTTCATAAAATGACCTTCCTATTATATTTGTACATCCACTTTTGCCACCAGCACTTCGCTGCGGGGCACAACCACGTCACCGGCATTGCCTTTAAGGGTGAGCGTCAAATTTTCTTCGTCTGCAGCAACGAGCTTGCCCGTAACAGGCTTACCGGTACTGCGGGTCACCCGCAAGAAACGTCCAATATTGCGGGTAAAATCGGCAACCGACTTGAGGGGGCGGTCTAGCCCCGGCGACGACACTTCCAAAGTGTAGGCACCTTCAATAATATCCGGATCGGCATCCAGGGCATCAGACAAGTGGCGGCTCACGTTAGAGCAGTCGTCAATTGTCACCCCTTCGGGCTTGTCTATGTATAGGCGCAGCGTCTTTCTCTTGCCTGCGCGGAACATGTCCTGTTCCACCAATGTAACGCCGGCAGCTTCGCATGCCTGGGCGATCAATGTATCCAATTTCTGGGCTACCAAATAGACCTCGTATAATAAACGGCGTTCGCATACGGCCCCGAAATCTGCTCATTTAAGCCTAAATCGAGTCCACGAACGTCAAGACAAACCAAATAGAGAAAATTTTTAGGGCCTAGGCAACCGGATTAACAGAAAATGAGGGCGAAAACGGACAATTAGAGATGTGAGATGTGGAATGTGAGATTAATTTCTCATTGCACATTTCACATTACTTCCTACTATTCTGTAATTACTACATTTGGCGCATGGCTTACGTACTTTTGATTCTCGCTACTCTAATCGGTCTTGCTGGTTGCGCCTACTTTTTGCGCAAGAACATTCTCATGATTCGCGAAAAGAATAAAAACGAGCCCAAGGCCTACAAGCGTAAATTGAATTACGTTCTTACAGGTCTCTGGTACGGCTACCTGACGATTTTCTTCTTAGGACTTACGATAAATAATATCGGAAACTGGTAATTAGCGTCTAGATTCCAGCCAGCGTTCGTACAAGAAGAGCGCTATAAAGTTCTTTCCATCGATAAATTCATGGGCGGCTTCTTCGTAAGGGAGCACCACCGTTTTAATCCATTCGATTTCTTCGGTGTATTCCTGGTCCTTGCCATCCATAGCCTTCAACTGTTCCGGAGTCACATCGCGTTCGATTGCATACAAACGAATGCGTTCGTCCAGAAGGCCGCAGCTGGCGGCAAAGCCGTCACTCTTGCCCTTGTACCAGAAATCCATGAGGTCGATCAGTTCGGAATCGTCGGCCTTAATCTGAGCTTCTTCTTCGAGTTCGCTCAAGGCCACCTTGCGGTAATCCCCCGTCCAGTCCAGAATGCCGGCCGGAATTTCGAGAGAAGCCTGTTCGCTAATGGCAAAACGCGGCTGCCTTACCAGCAACAAGTACTTTTTGCCTTCGCAACGCAGCACCACCAAAACGCCTACGGCATTACCGCGTACAAGAGCGATGCCATGCACCGGGCGGCCATCCGGAAGAGTTGCCGTCGCTTCGAGCTTAATGAATAACGGTTGCCTACCCTTGCGCAAAAAATCCACCGATGCAAAGTGGACCTTGGTCACCACAAACTTTTCTTGAGATTTTTCAAGCCATTCCTTGTAAATGCGGGATTCAAGGATAATCGGGCGATCCGCCTCGGCAATTTCGGGAGAATAGGAATATTCAATCATTTTTCTTTCGGGGCGTCCGGCGCAACCGTCGCCTTTTTCCAGATTTTATAGAGAAAGTCTAGAACAGTGACGCTGTCAGAATCAACAACCATCTTGTTGGTCGACAGGTTATAGACCATCCAATCTTTTTTAGAATTCGGACCGCAGAACGATTCGTCATCATCGGGCGTAAACAGTTCGCGAATAAAGCGGGCCTGTCCACCAACCTGGAAGGTATTAATCGTAAAGTAGCTGAACGTTCCGCATTCCGGAATCTTTTCGGTATAGTAAGTGCTATAATGCCAAATGGTATCGGGGCGTTCCTGCAGCTTACCAAGTTCCGTCGAATCGTTTTCCCACTTGGAATTGATGCAGTACACGGAATCGGAATCAGCACAAGCGTAATGCACCGGCACCAAGTTCGTATCGTTAATGTTCCATGAACTCGGATAAATGGTATCGGGCACAGTCTTTTTGCACATGTCCACACGGTGCGTGCAAGTAGACTTCATGGTACGCCAGTAGAACACACGCGGCGTAAGGGAATCGAGCACGCGCATCACCGTCGGAATTGTCTTTCCATGCTTTTTGTCTTTGGTACGCAGCGGGAATTCCTGCACATCCGCAAAAGCAGAATCCAGATACATTTCAAACGTATCTCTCAAAAGGCTTCCTCGACGAAGGATAATGGAATCCAGCGACGTGTCCGCATCGTTTTTCACCTTGATGACACCGATACCGGACATCTGCTTAGACGAAAGCAAAAGTTTGAGAGTCGTATCGGGGCGGTAATAAGGGGCGGCACAATCTTCGGCGGTCGCGTGAATCGAAAGCGTCGGCGCAATCCAAAGGACCGAATCTTCCTTGTCGTAATCCAGATTGATCGACTTCAAGGCGCAATTCGAGAACGTCCACATTTTTCCCATGTCCAGATACAGGGTATCCTTGGACAAGTGAATCGTCTTACCGGAATCGAGGCGAGCATAGGCAAAAAAGCCTTCGCCATCGTAGCTAAAGTCTTCTTTAGAAACATTCAGGGGACCGTCGGTGTCTTTTTCGCAGCCGGCAAAAAACACGACTGCAGACAAAATCCACAACAAAGCAAGACCCATGTATTTAGAGCGAAGACGGTTCATGAGACCAAAGGTATTAAAAACCGTTCAACTTTTCAAACGACGCAAGCGAATCAAGTGCGACAGGATGCGTCGAAGCGTAAAAATCGTTCCAACGCACGAACTGGCCATTCAAACGAACCGACAAAAAGAAGGTCGCACTATCTTTCGGAGAAAGCCTGCCCAGCACCGACTGCACGCCAACGGTATCACCCACCGACAAGGAATCGTTGGGGGCGCCCATGCCCAATGTTTTACTAGTCACGTTATAGCCATGGTCAATTTCAACAAAGTAACCAAGGGAATCATGACCCGTTTCGAGCACGCGCCCGGCAAGCACCGGATAAATCGGAGCCTCGCCGATACCGCTAAACACATCCATCGCAAGCAATGATTCCTGGCCTTCAAAATCAAAGCCTTCGTCAATCGAAAGCGCCGACCATTCCAACGGGAGTCTCGGGCACACACCAGGGAACTTACACCCCGTATTCTTGGACACCCATATGTAGCTGGAATCCGGTTTCATATAACGTAAATACACCGACTGCACGCTGTCTTCATGCACCACAAGTAACGCATTACCGAAATCTGCAATCGGGGCAATCCAGTGGAGTTTAGACTTTTCTGTCTTACGGAGAGAACCCACGTAACGCAAGAACGGGTTCGGCAAGCGCGAAACAGGAATGGAATCGACCAGCACCCATGAGCACTGCGCCAAGTTCTTTTTTATCGTGAACGGCTTGCCGCCATAAAGTTTGCAGCGGTAATCCCAGGTTTCAACCGGCTTTTCTTCTTCGTTGCCAGGAAGCGGCAACGCATTTGCAATTTTCGAGACGAATCCCGAAAAATAAGCCGTCAAAGCCGCCACGGCCACTAGCACGAGTCGGATTAACGGGAACTTATGTTGAGTATTAAAAGATTTGCGCTTACGTGTGTATTCTTGGAACTCGACAGGCATCGGACTAAAGGCTGAAAATCGCGATGGCACCGCCCACAGCAGCCAACAAAAGCAAGGCAACAATGATCACGGTCTTGGCCGAAGACGGTTCTTCGTCGAACGGAACATCGAGGCCCTTCTTCTTCGAATTTTCCGCCGGTTCTTCCTTGGCAATCGCATTGAAGCTCTTGGTAAACCTGCGGTGCTGACCGGTGCGACGATCCAAGTGTGCAGACGGAGCTCCTTCGATAGAGCCCATGGTGCTGCCCATGTTCTGCGATGCGACCGGAACCTGCTCGTCATGAGTCACTTCAATGACATCGGGTTCAGCAGCAGCCGGAGACTGAGCCTGCAACGAGAACGACATCAAGTCTTCTTCGTAAGCAAAGACCATGATGCTCTTGTCAAGACCAGCCTTTTTGAGGCCAACAAGAATCGTCTGGTTATTGGTAAGGACGGCAAAAATGCCCTTGCGGTCATCCATTTCCTGCTGGAACTGGATAAAGGCATTGTATGCGTCGCTATAGACAAAGTCGAGACCCGTCAAATCGACGGCCAAATACTTTTCGTCAGGCTTTTCAGCGAGAAGATCGCGAACATCTTTCTTAAACTGTTCGGCATCAAACGCCCCAATCGGGTTCAGGGGGGCGGACATCAAATCAAAAATTCCAACTTCGCGATAATTCTTTAATTGCGGCATGGTAAAAATATAGCCTAATTATAGTTCAACGTGTGCGACCTATCACCAAAAAATGCTCCTAAACTCGATAAAATCGCGGTTTCTGCCCCAAATTACTCTAAAACTTCGTCGTCAGTTTCGATGATGGCATTCTTAGCCGGAGCAGGAGCGGGCGACGAAGCGGCAGCCGGACTTTCGTTTTGAGCCTCGGGCGCGGCCTGGTCTTGCACAGATTCAGATGCCGGAGCGGACTGCTCGGAAGCGGTTTCTGTAGCACGAGAAGCTTCGTAGGGTTCGCGTTCCATATCCTCGTAAGAGGATTCGTCATCGGGTTCTTCAGTCAGGTTCTTGCTGCGGACCGGAGTTGCTTCCGGCGTGCCCGGCTTAGGCGCATGGCCAAACAAGTACGGGCTGATACTGACGCTCACGCGATGCACCGGAGAAAGCACCGGGTGCGATTCGAAAGCGTAGTCGACTTTTACAAATTTTGCAATAACAAGACCCGCACCCGCAGTCACGCTCTGGAGTGTGGTAAAGCTCGAAAGGCCCGCCCTGAGCGAAAGGCCGAAATCAAACGTATATTCGATACCGCCGCGACCACCCGACAGCCAATCCAGCGGATTTTCCCACACGCGCTTGCCGCGGGACTTGTCCATTTCGTAATCCAAGTCGCGAGCTTCGCGGTGCAAAAGTTCTGCGCCCTGCCAATACAGGTTCAACTTGCCATACAGGTAAGACACCGGAAGTCCATAACTGGCAGCGATATACAGCTCCGGAGAAGAATATTCGAACTCGCCCGATTCCCAACTGGTCGCCGAAGACGTCCAGCCCTTCAAGAGGGCAGACAAATAAAGTTCATCGACCGCATTAAAGCGAAGTCCGGCATCGCCGCGGAAACCCCAACCGGTCTGATCCATTTCACGGTAAAGGCCGTGGAATCCAATACCTAAGTCCAAGCGTTTCGTGAGCTTACGGCCAAAGGTTGCCGAGAATACCCAGTCCGCAATGGAAAGAGTATTGTAGTTGGATCCTTCTGGCAGAGGTTCGCCCTCTTTAATGTACGGGATATCGTCGGCACCGAATCTGGAAAAAGAAATTCCTAAACCCTGACCTGCACCCAGCGGCACCACCGCCGAAGCGTAGTCATACTTTGTATCCTCATAGTATTCGGTATGCGAAAAAGAAGCCCACGCATAATTCACATTTGCAAGCTGATAGGGGTTGGACATGAGCCCCAGGTAATCGCCATCGACGGCCATCGTCGCAGAACCCAAAGCGGCAGAACGCGCACCCGGTTCAATATCCAAGGTCGCATTCGCACCAACCACACGATCGGCGGCAAAAGAACTCGCAACAGCAATTAAAGCAATACAAACAGAATTTTTCGCTAATGTCATACTTTGCCCCTCAAGATAGATTATTTTTGTTTCGCAGACCAGTAAAAAAGCATTTTAAATGAACCTTTCGGAACACATCGAGCAATATTTGAGCTACATCGCGGACCGGCGACGTTTTTCGCCGCGTACCATAGACACCTACCGCAAGTCGCTCACAAAATTTTTGGAACATCTCGGCGAAGGTTCTAGCGTTTTTCCGCTCAACGCATTTTCGGAGTCCAGCATCAAGACCTTCGTGTGGGACTTGAAGATGAAGCAGAAACTTGCCCCCACAAGCATTTGCGAACACCTGGCCGCCTTAAAGAGTTTTGGCAAGTACCTGGTCAAGAGCAAGATTCTTGAAAAGAATCCCGCCGAAAACGTTCCCATGCCCAAGCGCCCTAAACGCTTGGTGAATGTTCTTGGGCAAAAGGATTTGGCCGAAGAAAAATTCCCGGACATTCCAAACCCCACACTCCAGCAAGTACGTGCAAGGATCCTGCTTGAACTTATCTACGGTTCAGGACTGCGCATTTCGGAATGCCAGAACCTCACCTGGGACCGCATCGACACAAGCGCAAAGCTTGTGCGCATTCTCGGCAAGGGCAACAAGGAACGAATCGTTCCACTGACAGAAAGCTTTATCGACCGCATCGCAAATTACAAACAAATGCAAATGCAGGCAGGGCACCTGCCGACCGCCACAGGCTACGTATTCTTAAGCGAAGATGGCAAGCCTTTCGGCCTGCGCACGCTCCGAAACGACATCCAGCACCTGCTGCGCGAAATCGGCTGGGAAGGCAAAGCCAGCCCGCACGTGCTACGCCATAGCTTTGCGACGCACCTGCTCGAAAATGGCGCCGAGATTATGAGCGTAAAAGAGATGCTCGGTCATTCGAACATCTCCACCACTCAGGTTTATACTCATGTAAATGCAGAACGCCTGCGAGCTGCCTTCAAAAAGACGCACCCGCGAGCTTAGACAAAAAGAACGGCTCTTCAAGCCGCTCAATTTCACATTTTCAATTAGAAGAAGCTTCCCTTGATGCCGACAGCGATAGTCCACTGCTGACCGAAATCGGACCAGTCAGGAGTATCCCACTTGCGCATGGGGCTTTCGTCGTATTCGTCGTCGGGGTCAGCCGCATTGCTCTTGTCGTGCAACGGCAAGGAGACTGCGAGGAACACCGGGAAGTCCGCGTTCGAGAATTCGATGCCGTAGGCAAAAGCCACAGACCAAGCCTGATGATCGGGGTCGGGGCGCGGGTCGTAAGTTCCGACCTTTTCGGAATTAATCCAAGCGACGCCGAGCGGCACGGAGAAATTCACGCCGAAGCTCTGCACGATTCCCGGACGGCCACGATAGCCGTAAGCGATGGAACCGCCCACAGAAGGCGGAGTGTAGGCGCCCAAATCGTTTTCGCCATAAGGCTTAAAGCGGTATTCAAAGCGGTCGCCCTTATGTTCCATGTCCTTCCAGTAAGAATCGTTGAATTCGTTCTCGCCCGAAATCAAGTGCATGGCAAACGGGTGCGTGTAGCTGAGGCCGTAAAGCCAAATACCCTTGTCGGTATCGCGGCTATAATCCCAGCCCACCGTAAGCGAATAAAGGCCCGAGCCCTTCTGGAAGCTGCTCGGCAAAAGTTCCTTGCCGGAATCAGTACCGCGCTTGATGTCATACTGACCTGTCGGAATGGAGAGACTTGCAGACAGCGATGCGGCTCCACCACTACCGATTGTCTTGCTAAAGTCAATAGACACATCGCCCACGCCGCCCGTGGTGCGATCTGCCGGAATCTGGTTACTGCGGTACTGCACTTCGCCGCTATGGCTTGTCCACGGAATAGACACACCGAGCTTGGTTGACCACGTAGGCTTGATAGACAGATGCGGAGTAAACGAGACGCCCGTAAAATTCTGACCGACCGTGTACTTGGTAAACGCTTCGACTTCAAGGTAACCGCCAGAAACACCCTGGCCAATCCACTTGATACCATCGCCAGAACCGCCACCGGAGCCACCAGCGCCGCAGCCACCAATAGACTGCCACGGAGTCGCCACATCTACAGGCGAATTAAAACCGGCATAAAACGCGCCACCTGCCACAGCAGCCAAGGCAACGCCAGACAAAATCCCGCTAAATAAATTCTTCTTCATCTTTTACCTCACGGGAGTTTCAGCAAATAACCATTGTTCGCACCGGTCGCCAAGAAGAAGCCATCTGGCGAGCGACCACCAATCATCGGGATCGAGGCAATTTCTTTAGCATTGTCCACCCATTCAAACGCAAGATCTGCAGGGGCATTGGCAGCCAACTTGATTTCACGCATCACCGTACGGCCAGCGCTACCATTTTGCACCGACGCATCAGACAAATCATTCTTGTTCACGTACTGCGAACCTTGCGGGAATTCCGCCCACACCACAAAAAGACGGCCAGCAAAAGTAAACCAGTGCGGCTGAACCGGCTCAGAAATCATACCGGAAGTTTTTTCGATTTCAAACGGAGTGGCATCCTTCGAAAGTTCTTGAATAAAGGAGCGCCAACCCGTCATCGAAGGGTTGATGACGTTATAGACCACATAATTGCCATCCGGCGAAATCATGGGGCTATCCATCATCCAGCCATCGACACCAGACGGTTTCTTGAGCGTAACAGCCTTTTTGGTTCCGCCATTGGCGTAGTCCACAAATACAATCTGGTCTTTCTTGTTCACATAGACCAGGCGCACCTCATTGGTGCCAAAGAAGCCTTCGATCTTGGAATCATCTGCCGAAGAATCGCGCACGGCATCGGGGTTCACCCACAAGTGCGGAGTGGCAAATTCGCTAATGTCCTTGTCGTAGAAGAAGAACTGTTTTTTGTCGGACATGCGAGCAGCAAAGATTCCGTAGTCCAAAATATCCGTGCAAGACTTGCTGCCTTTAGCCATAAAGCCTCTAAGGGCAACGACATAATTCGGGTGCGTACTCCATTCCGGGTCCTGGAACTGGCAATCGCCCGCTTCGGTATCGCGCATCAAGTACCAAAGAATCTTACCCGACGTATCGGACACCGAAAGACGGTCATGCTGCACCACCTTCGAAGTCGTGTACACCGAATCGGGGGCTTCTACATTCAGCTTGCCGCCAAAGTTCAGCCAAAGCATTGCTGCCGGATAATTTTCAGGATCCTGGGAAACGGAAGGGTTGCAAATTTGCTTGCCACCGTTCACCGCAAAAATCGAACCCGTGTCAGTTTTTTCATTGGAGGTTTCAGACTCCGTAAACTGTTCCGGCTCGTAAACGCAAGCCGAAAGGGCTAATACAAAAGATAAAGCAGTAAGGCTAAAGTAACGCATCGTCCGAAATATACTAAAACTTGATACGCTTCACGTGGTAGAAATAGATTCCCATAATCACAGATATCGTAAGAATCCAGCTTATCGGGTATACAACCATCAACGAAGCGAAAGATTTGTACTGGGGGAACACGAAAATCACCCAGAGAATACGGATTCCGCATACGCCCACCATGCAGGTAAGGGCCGGAGCCAGAGACTTGCCCATTCCCGAAAGCGCCCCCGAGAATACATCCAGGAACACGTTAATGGCCAAGAGTCCCACCACCACGTACATACGGATAGAACCGATTTCAATGATTTCGGCGTTTGACGTAAACACGCTCAGCATGGGTTTGGCAAAAATGCAGCAGAGCGCACTCAGCACGATTGTAGAAGAGCAGCCCAGCAGGAGCGTCCAGCGGACCGTTCGGCGGCAGCGTTCCATATTCTTCGCGCCATAGTTTTGCCCGACAAAGGTAACGCACGCCTGAGAAAAGGAACTGAGCCAGTAATACACCACGAATTCATAGTTCAGCGCCACGGCCGAAGCTGCCACCGTGGCAGAACCGAGGCTATTGATAGCAGACTGCAAGCATACATTGCTAAACGAGAACACGACGCCGCGAAGCCCTGTCGGAATTCCTACTCGTAGAATGCGGCTCAAGAAGAAGGGCGTCACGCGAAGTTTCCAGAATTCCAGCTTGAATGGCCCCACCTCATGCAACAGAAGGTAGAACAAAGTAACGCCACTGATGACATTTGCAATCACGGTTGCAATGGCAACGCCCGACACGCCCATGTCAAAGCCTGCTACCAGAATTAGGTTCAGCACCACATTCACCGCACCCGCCACCATAAGCGCATAAAGCGGGCGCTTTGTATCGCCCTTGCTACGCAAGACCGCCGACACAAAGTTGTAGACCATCACAAAGGGCATGCCCGCAAAATAGATTTGCAGGTAACGCACCGCCATGTCCAACACGTCTGCCGGAGTTGAAATCAACTCAAGAATCGGCCTTGCAAAAAAGATACCTACAAAAGAAAGGAATATTCCGCTAAAGAAAGCGACCATCACCGACGTATGCACGCTACGGGTCACGGAACGGTAACTGCGCTCGCCAATGGAATTGGCCACCACCACGTTCGCCCCGACGGAAAGGCCAACGAACAAGTTGATTAGCAAGTTGATGACGAAGGTGTTCGCCCCCACGGCGGCCAAAGCCTTGTCGCCCGCGAACTGTCCCACCACGGCAACGTCTGCCAAGTTGAACATCTGCTGGAAAATGCTGCTCAAGGCAATAGGAATGGCAAACCTCAGGATTTTTCTCCCGAGGGGCCCATTCAGCATATCTATGTTCGTCTTTGATGAGAGCCCTGCCATACCATACCTTAAAAACGGGCGTAAATTTAGATTTTCATGGGACTGCCTCCAAGGGCATTTTTCTACCTTTACATCGCAAAAAAACGTGCGGCAGACATGTAGCCGCCAAAACTGGAGATTATCATGGGTTTTAAATGCGGTATCGTAGGCCTCCCCAACGTGGGCAAGTCCACCATCTTTAACGCCATCACCAACGCCGGCGCAGAAGCAGCCAACTATCCGTTCTGCACCATCGAACCGAACGTGGGTATGGTGAGCGTGCCGGACAGCCGCCTCGACGAACTGGTCAAGGTATACAATCCGAAATCCATCGTTCCCGCCGTTACAGAATTTGTGGACATTGCAGGCCTTGTAAAGGGAGCTGCCCAGGGCGAAGGCCTCGGCAACCAGTTCCTGACCCACATCCGTGAATGCGAAGCCATCATGGAAGTCATCCGCTGCTTCGACGACGAAAACATCGTGCACGTGCACGGCAGCGTAGACCCGGTCCGCGACGTGGAAATCATCGAAACCGAACTGATTTTGAAGGACCTCGACTCTGTCGAAAAGCGCCTCGCTACCGAAGCCAAGGCCGCCCGCATGGGTGGTGCCGAAGCCAAGGCCCGCCTCGCCGCATGCGAAAAGCTCCGCGACGCCTTCCAGGAAGGCAAGGCCGCCCGCACCGTGATGCACGACAGCGAAGAAATGGAACTCATCGTGAAGGATTTGGCCCTGCTGACCGCAAAGCCGCTCTTCTACTGCGCAAACGTGAAGGAAGACGACATCCTCACCGGTAACGCCTACGTGGACCAGCTGAAGGAATACGCCGCCAAGAACGGCCACGAAGTCATCATGATCAGCGGCAAGATCGAAGAAGAACTCTCTGCCATGGAACCCGCCGACAAGGCCGAATTTCTCAAGGAACTCGGCATGAAGGAATCGGGCCTCGACGCCGTGGTGCGCAAGGGCTACGAAATCCTCGGTCTGCGCACCTTCTTTACTGCAGGCGAAAAGGAATGCCGCGCTTGGACGTTCCATGCAGGCTACAAGGCCCCTCAGTGCGCAGGCGTGATTCACACCGACTTCGAACGCGGCTTCATTCGCGCCGAAACATTGAGCTACAGCGACTTCCTGAAGCATGGCAGCTGGAATGCCGCCAAGGAAGCAGGCCTCGTCCGCACCGAAGGCAAGGACTACGTGGTACAGGATGGCGACATCATGTACTTCCTGTTCAACGTGTAATCGCGATTACGATATCATTAAAAAAAACTCGCCCCCAGAGGCGAGTTTTTTTTTATTTATCCTGAATACAGAGGGTTTGTACCATAGGATACAAATCCTTGGGACATTCTACAACGCGCGATGTCTTTTCTTTCATAACGACTCCGTCCATCGCGGTTTCGTAGCAATATTGCGTTTCGGAATCCTTTTCGGTACTTGTCCAAAACACATCCGCATATATTTTATAACTCTTTGAGCAATTAGCTTTCCCGTTAGGCGCAAAGTACCAGATTATCGGGGCGTCGTTCCGGAATTCAAGCGTGGATGTTCCATATTTCAAGTTGCTTATAAGCTCCGTCGTATCGGGAATATGGTAGCCCCTAGGGCATGACACCTTGGCCGTTTCGTAATCCATATAGACGCCATCCTTATAGCGTACCACAGACACGTTGGAATCTTCCACTTCAAAGGTGTAACCACCGCAACGGCAATCCTGACTGATGCGTTCTTTCCATCCCGCATAAAAATCACCGAACGAGGAACTCACATCTTGAATTGAATTCAGCAAAACAGTATCGGTTCCAAGTTCCCCGTGCAGGAATATCTGCCGGCTCCGCGTACTCGCTTCATAGTCAACGCCGTCAATAGCCACATGCGTCAGGACAAAATTATATTGGCCTCCATTAATTACGATATTAAAGCGGTATTCGATTCCGTCAATAGTCACCGTATACGTGGAAGTTCCCAGGCTCTGCCCCGCGATTTTTTCTCTATCAAAGGACAGGGGTAAAAGGTAGGTGGGCCACGGTTCCACAATGATTCTCATCCAATCTTCCACCCCATCCACATTTGCGCACCCAAAGAATGCGCTATCCGCTTCGCTCCAGTGAAGAATCTTGTTGGAAATCGTATCGCAGGTTCCAAGGCTATCTTTATATCTGTACGGGCCAGATTCGACACCCTTCATCAAGCGCCAAGCATTTGTTGTTTCGCAGACATAATAATCTTTGCCATACACTTCCATCGTATTGAACAAATCCTCTTTACAGATTTTCCCCTCTTTTTCTGGCGGCAGCAAAGAAGTTTCATCAACCTTCGTCCATTTTAAATACCAGTACTCGCATTCATAATAAGTTCCGTCATAAAGAACTTTCAGATTGGCTGTTTCTCTTGTACATTGTTCTTCAATAAAAGAGAATTCGGTTTCAGAGCTATCTTTCTGCATTTCGCTGGAGCTGCTCATGGAAGAGGAACTCTGCGCAGGCTGCGACATTTTTTCACTTGACGATGAACTTTCCATCGAGGACTCTGAACTCGCCGGCAAGGAACTGGAGCTTTCTTCAACTGGCCTCGGGCTCTTTTTTAAATAATAGGCCACGCCATCTTCTTCTTTGCAAAGGCAATCATCAAACGTCCAATCATTCAAAGAGGCCACCCAGGGTTCGAAATCGCCGTCACTTCCAATCCTATGCTTGCACCCGGAGATATCGGTCCAAATAGACTTATTCCCGCTTTCCGTGGTGATTCGCATATTGATGCGATTACTGGATTTGCTGTAACTCGAAGACACACAGTTTGCAAAGAACGCAAACATATCGCGCATGTACATCGACATGTAGTTGCAGAGTTCATCTACGATGTAACTGCTGTCGGAAATTTCAGTAGTCCAGGAATCATCTTCCGTAATGCCATACTTGTCATGGCAATATGCGGTATTGTCATAGGTCGGAGCGGAATCATACGGGGTTTCAGATGAACTGGAGCTGGAATCTTCAGAGCATGCCACAATAAAGAGCGCAAGAGCTCCTACCATCAACAAAGCTTTCATTGGCTTATTCCTTTACGCCGCTTTTTTCTTCGCGGCGCGTTTCGCCTTGAGTTCTTCAACAATCGGGCGGATGATTGTCGCGAGGTTCATCGCGGTTCCTATCAGAATCATGAAGGAGGCCGCATGAATGCCAATGCCGGGTTCCACCTTCAAGAGCGAAACACCCATGGCAGAATTGATTTGCCCGAGTTTCGAGAGGAAAAACCAGAGCGAGACCATCGTCAGCATGCCCATGGTAATCGAGCCTAGCGGAGTGATTAACGCGAACAAGCCTGCAATCACGGCCCCCGCAAGAATCACATAGAGGAACGGAACCGGTTCCATTTGCGGGAAATGCGGCATCGTCTGCCGGAACTTTTCCATGGCACTCGGGTTACCCGTTTCCATTTTTTCAAGAATACCCAGAGCAGGCTGTTTCAGTTCCTGATGCAAATCAAGACCCGAGGCGAGCTCATAAAGCGTAGGTTCGGCAATCACGTCGTCGGCGCAAGAAACATTGGCCAACGGCATGAACAAAGCAACAATAACAAGCAGATACGGAATTGCCGTAAGCTTTTTAAATAGACGCATTCCTTTAAACATTATTTTCCTTCAAAAAGATCCCTGGGGAATGCGCAACGGAAACCGATGGCATCAGACCAGTAACGCGGATCTTCATCATCACGTTCAGTCAGGTTCAGCAGACTTTCTTTGTCTTTCCAGGAACCACCCTTGTACACCTTAGAAGACCCCATCATGGCGCCCGTCGGATTAGAAGATTCTACCCAGACAGAGAACATGAAGTACTTGTCGCGAGTCCATTCGGCAACGTTGCCCGACATATCGAAGATACCCCAGGCATTGGACTTCTTGGTGCTTACCGGCTGCGGACCGTATGCAGGGTTCTTCTTGCCCAGACTATAGGAGTTCGCCTTGTAAATGGCGTACACACCCGGATCCGGGTTTTCGTCGAGGTTCCAAAGAGCGCCTTCGTTGTTGTCGGCGCGGCCAGCAAATTCCCATTGGGCTTCGGTCGGCAGGTCGCCACCGATAGCCTTACAGAAGGCTTGAGCATCGTTCCATGTAATGTTGTGCACCGGATGACGGGCACCCGTAAAGGAAGAACGATCCTTAATGCGCTTCGTAGAATCAATCTTGGCCATCACGTCTTTGAAGAACTGCTGAGTCACTTCAGTCGTGTGGATGGCATACGGAGACAAGGCAACGACCTTGCCCTTGTAACGGAAGGTACCAGAATCAATCAAGGCCACCGTTCCACGGTCGCGGTCACGAATGACGCGCGGAACCTTCATGGAAACATCAAGGGAAGCCCCGTTGTCGTCCACCTTAATGGTCTTAGCTTGGGGTTCCTGCACCTTATGGGCTTCTTCTTCAATCGGGCGATTCAGCCATTCCTGAACTTCGGGCTCGTCAAAAATGTACGACGGAAGTTCAAAGGAACCATGGCTCGCGACCGGCTTGTCCTTCACGACCAATTCAAACTTTTGATAGCGGTAATGATGGCGACCTTTCAAGTCTCCTTCATGGTAAATCCACACCGGCTTATTTCTTTCGATAGAGAAAAAGGCACGAGAGGGAGTTCCCTTAAGCAAGACCAATAGCGAATCTGCAGTATAGCCTTCGGCATTGCCCACCCAGGAAACATCATAGCGGTCACCCTGACGGCCATAGTTAATGCGAACAGCCTTCATTTTGCAGACACGCTTTGTCTTCGGTGCAGGCGGTTCAGCCGGAGCAGCCACAGAATCCTTAGCGCTAGAGTCCTTGGCAGCCACCTTTTTAGCATTAGCCTTAGCAATGGAATCCTGTTTCAGCGCAGCCAAGGTTGCGGCAGAATCAATCACCTCTTCGCAGGCGTTTTCGTCGTAAACCGGGTCAATAGCAGTCGGCACGAGCGACACGCGGTGCGGAAGGGCCTGCAAACTATCAATTTTACGGCGAAGGGCGACATTTACGGCACTTGCAGAACCCATCCTGTTCATGCGCCAGTAAAGTTTGGCTTCTTCACGCTTGCCGTTGTAACGTTTGCGGTACTTAATATAGACGCTGTCATCGGAAGACACCCCGAGAAGCAGGGGCTTGCGAATTGGCGGATAAATCTTGTCAAATTCGTTCGTGTCGACTTTTTCAACCGTGGTCTGGACTTCACGAGAAAGGACATCGAACAGGTGTTCGGTTTCTTCGAGAGTCTTGGCAACGGCAACCGCATGCAAGGTGACAGAGGTCGTAGCCTTCACCTTGGAGGCCGTATCTACAACCGGCAATTGCGGTTTAAGCTCAACCATAGAGCCACCCGGAACAGAAATGGCATCCACATACGGCAGGTAATTCGGAGCCGAAAGCGAGAACGCATACATACCCGGGTTAAGCGGATAAACCAAAGACGGAACTTCCTTCATGGGCACAGAAATCGAAATCGCTTCGAGGCCCTTAATGTCGGACTTGATAGAAATAATGCCCGGGCGTTCCGTTTCCTGAATCATCTGCCACTGACCATTTTTTCTAAAGTAAAGCTTCGGCACACGCGGAGAATAAAGGTATTCCTTATCAAAATAGATGTCTGCTTCGTCCTGGAAAGCCCTGGAGGTTTGAGAGCCATAGAAACGCAACAGCATTACTTCAGCAGGTTTCAGGTAGTTTTCAGCCAAACTAAAAGCATGGAGTCTTTCAAAATTCTTGACATCAACGGGACCGGAGAACCAGAGATATTCCTTAGGCCCCTTCTTGTGGCGCATGAACATGATGTTCGGGCGCAGCGGAACCATCGGAGATTCCGACAAGATCATTTTTTCCTTCTTGACAATCGCCATATTGGCGACAGGCTCCATCAAGACGCCTTCCTTGAACATAGTCGGAGCAATCCTGAAATTCTTGTCACTGTCCGCTGCCCAAATCAGAATCGGCAACAGCAACAAAAGCGGAAGCATACGTTTAAAGGACATATTTTCTCCTGTTTACATTTCTAAACGAAATATAAAAACATTTCTTTTTCCGCTCACATTGGCAGCGGTTTTAGTTCTGATTTGCCCCCATTTTGAGCAAATGACCACCTTCCGCGCCACCAACAGGCCCAAGTTCCACTTTCCAGTCCGAAAGGCGAATAATATCGGGGTGGTGTTCGATGACTATAACCGTATCACCGCGGGCAGAAAGTTTGCGCAACATGTTCCAGAGAATCTGAATGTCTTTGAGGTGGAGTCCCGTAGTCGGCTCGTCGAGCAGGTAAACCATTTCTTGGGCGGGCTTGCGGGCAAGTTCCGCCGCCAATTTCAAGCGCTGGGATTCGCCGCCGCTGAGGGTGGTGACAGATTGTCCGAGTTTCACGTACGGGAGGCCCACATCGCGCAAGCATTCCAGCTTCGGCAAGATTTTCGGCTGGTCCTTGAAGAACTCGCAGGCTTCGGCCACGCGCATGTCGAGCACGTCGGCGATATTCTTGCCCTTGAAAGTCACGGTAAGCGTTTCCTGATTGTAGCGCTTGCCGCCGCAGACATCGCAGACTTCCCACACGTCCGAAAGGAAGTGCATTTCGACCGAGATGGCGCCGCGACCTTCGCAGGCCTCGCAGCGGCCGCGAGCCAAGTTGTAACTGAAGCGCCCGTAGTCGAAGCCTTTCAACTTGGCTTGCGGCAGTTTGGCGAATAGCTTGCGTATGTCGTCAAACACGCCCGTGAAACTCGCGGGCGTGCTGCGAGGAGTTCCCGAAATCGGGCTTTGGTCAACCAAAAGAACTTCGCCGTTCTGCTTCTTGCGACCGCGAGCCTGAAATTTCTTCTTGAGGCGCGGGTAAATTTCGTCCATGACCATGGAACTCTTGCCCGAGCCAGACACACCGCAAACCACGCTGATGGCGCCCTTCGGGAACTTTACAGACAAATTCTTAAGGTTGTTGTGATTCAACTTTTCGAATTCGTAGAATTCCGTGGAATCGGTAATGGGCTTCGCCGCAATCTCGTTTGCCATCGGGATGGTATGCGTCAGGTACTTGACCGTTTCGCTGCGAGGGAACTGTTGCAGGGCATAAGGCTTGGAAAGCTGTTCCGGAGAACCTTCGGCAACGACCTCGCCACCGAACTCGCCTGCCGCCGGGCCCATATCGATAATATGGTCCGCCGCCTGCATCATCTTCATGTCATGTTCCACCACCACGAGCGTATTGCCGAGGTCGCGCAGGCGGTAAAGCGTATTGAGGAGCATGGCGGTATCGCTTTCATGCAAGCCCACCGTGGGTTCGTCAAGCACATAAAGCACGCCTTCGAGACCACTACCGATCTGGCTCGCCAGGCGAATACGCTGGGATTCACCGCCTGAAAGCGTGTCGCCCGCACGATCGAGACCGATGTAACCGAGGCCTACACCCTTGAGAAAGTTCAAGCGGCCCACAATTTCGCGGAGCAAGGGTTCGGCGACCGTCATCTTACCATCAGGATTTTTATCCTTCCCGAAGTTGTCGCGTTTGAAGTTTTCATTGCTGAACCATTCGAGCGCCTGGGCGATGCTCATGTGGTTCACATCCATGATGTTCTTGTCGCCGATGCGGACCGCCAGATATTCCGGTTTCAAGCGTTCGCCATGGCAATCCGGGCAAACTTCGCCATCCTTAAAGTGACCGAGGCCAAGGCAAGTTTCGCAGGCGCCCCAGTGCGTGTTGAAACTGAAATGCTTGGGGTTCAGTGCTGAATCCATGTACCAGCCGCAATCGGGGCAGCCCGGTTTTTCGGAGCACGCGAGGCGTCCACCCTTCTCGTCTTCTACATACAGGATTCCGTTGCCGTCGCGGTAGCCGCGTTCAAAGGCTTCTACCAGGCGTGCGCGGTTTTCTTCCTTGACCACGACCGTATCGACGACGGCGAACAATTGCTTTTCGCGGGTCGGAATTTTCGGCAACGGGAGTTCCACGAGTTTGTCGCCGAGGTAAACCTTGCGATAGCCTTTTTCCGTGAGAATCTTGGAAAGCTTAAGCACATCCTTGATTTCAAACGGGGCAAGCACCGTGACCTTCTTATTCAAGTCGCGGTCGAAGGCGTATTGCATCAGGTCGCCCGCGCTGTACGAAGACACTGGCTTCCCGCATTTCAGGCAATGCGGGGTGCCGACCCTCGCCCAGAAAATGCGGAAGTAGTCATAGATTTCGGTGAGGGTCGCGACCGTACTGCGCGGGCTCTTGCTCGCACGGCAGCACCAGCCACAACACCAGGTAGACTAACGCGGCACCGCCGAAGGTAACCAGGCACAGCACGCCCGCCACGACGACAAATACTACGCAGTACTTGATCGCTCTTGAGAGGATCGTGCTCTCCTGACCGGTAAGGCCCGCGCTGGCTGCGCCGATGGCGATACCCTGAGGGGAGATCATCTTGCCGATGCCCGCGCCGCAGGTATTGGACGCCACGAGCCAGGAGGGATCAGATCCGATCGCGGCTGCGGTCTCAGCCTGCATGGGTCCGAAGAGGACGCAGGTAGATGTGCCGCTGCCGGTGACGAAGCCGCCGAGGGTTCCGATCAGAGGAGAGATAAACGGGAAGTACTTGCCGGTAGCAGTTACCAGGAAGGCCGCGATGTCAGGCGTCATACCCGCGTATCCCATGATCTTGGCAGTTGCGAGAACACTCATGATCGTGACTATTGTCTTGACATTGTTCTTAACAGTTCTTCCAAACACGCTCAGCAGTGTGTTAACAGAAGCTCCCTGGATCAGTCCGCCGATCACGGCAGAGATGATGATGATCACGCCGGGAGTGTTGACCCAGGCAAAAGTCAGCTTGGAATCGGGATTCCCCAGATAAATGTGGAAGCTGCTCTTGATCGCTGACAGGGGCTGCTTGATGAAAGGAACAAGACTTGTCAGAACGAGCAGGACAAAGATCAGAAGGAAAGGCGCCCATGCGATAACTGCCTCCTTCAGAGTCAGAGATCCTTCAGAATCCGCGCTCTGTGTAGCCTTCGCCCTGTACTCCTCGGGCACTTCGCCCTTTCTCATCCTCGCAAAGACCACGATGGCGACCATGCTGCAGATCGCGCCGATGATATCCGGAAGCTCCGGTCCCACAAAAGTTGCAAAGATAAACATGGGAAGGAGGAAGGATACAAGCGCGACGATGATCATGCCGATCATCCCCTTAAAGGCCTTAAAGCCTTTTCCAATAATGAATATCAGGAAGAAGGGCAGCATAGCGAAGATCAACAGCTCTATTTTGGCAGTGTCTCCCGAGAGCTTGACCACATCGAGCCCGGTGATATTGGAGATTGTGGTAGTAGGGACACCTACGGAGCCAAAGGCTGTGGGCATCGAATTGACCACAAGACAGCCTACTACGACCGGAAGGGGCTCCATGCCGAGGGCGATCAGGATTCCTGCAGGGATCGCGACTGCGGTTCCGAATCCTGCCATGCCTTCCATGAAGTGGCCGAAAGCCCACGCGATCAAAAGAGCGAGGACGCGCTGGTCCGTCGAGACGCTCGCCAACATCTTCTTGATCTTCTCCATTGCGCCGGTTTCAAGACTGAGGTTATACGTAAACAGCGCCGCGACAATGACAAGGCAGATCGGCCACAGCGCGTTGAGGGCTCCTTCGAGCGCCGCAGTGAGCATGAAGACCGGATTGAACTTCCAGATCGCGACAGATTCGATCGCTGTGATGATAACAGTAATAATGCAGGCTTTGTAGCCCGGCATTTTCAAGACGCTGAGAGCGACCATAAGCCAGATGATCGGAGCCAGTGCAAGAATAAAGTGAACAAACTGCATTGTTTTTCTCCTTTGCTTGAAAAGAAAAGCGGTGCACGCGCAGTTACACCGCTTTTCTGTCCGGAGTTCTCTTTTGTGAGTGCTTCCGGTAACGGATAAGTATATTCACCTCCGCCATTCAAGGCGGGAACTCCCAATCGCTCCGATCAGCGAACCTTGTAGCATACCTTGCCAGGGTTCAGGATCATCTTAGGATCAAAGACCTGCTTGATGCCTTCCATGATGCGCATCTGGGCATCGCCGGAGAAGTCCGCGAGGAATTCCATCTTGCCGTGTCCGATTCCGTGCTCGCCGGAGATCAGGCCGCCCATTTCCGCTGCCTTCGCGTAGATGTCTTTCATGAAGACTTCGACGTCTTTCTTAAATGTTGCCTCATCAACAGTGTCATCTCCGCATGCGTAGATGTGAAGGTTGCCGTCGCCTGCATGGCCGAAGCTCTTGATCTTGAAGCAGTATCTGTCCTCTGTGGACTTGACGTACTTAAGATACTCCGCGATCTTGGTCACGGGAACAACGACGTCGCACTCGTCAAGCCATGTTGTCTCAGCTTCGATCGCCTCGAGGAAGGAAGAACGCGCTGCCCATGCGTCGCGCTTCTTGGCGGGGGAATCCGCTACAAGAACGTCGATGGCGCCCTCTTCGAGGACCACTTCCGCCGCCTTCTCTACCAAGTCATTGAGCTGGTCGAAATCGTCTCCGTCGAATGTCACGAGCAGATATGCGCCGACTTCCACACCGCCGAAGGACTTGGGGAAAGTCTCTCTTCCGATGAATCTCTCGGAAGCAAGGACGATCTCTCTCTCCATAAACTCGACAGCCTGAGGATTCAGACGGTTCTTCATGAAAAGCGGAACTGTCGCAATGCAGTCGTCGAGGTTCTCGAAAGGAATGATCAGGGATACTGTCTCCTTCGGAGCAGGGATGACTTTCAGCGTGAGCTCTGTGATGATTCCGAGAGTTCCTTCGGAACCGATCATCAGATGAAGCAGGGAATAACCTGTACTGGTCTTGGAAACTGTAGCGCCGAGCTTGATGATCTCACCTGTAGGAAGTACTACGGTCATAGCGCGCACATAATCTCTTGTGCAGCCGTACTTGACAGCGCGCATGCCGCCTGCGTTGGTCGATACGTTTCCGCCCAGTGTCGCAAACTTCTCACCCGGATCCGGGGGATAAAGGAGGCCTCTGCCAAGAGCGTCCTCAGCCAGATCGTGCAGAAGGACTCCGGGCTGTACGCGGACGACGAAATTATCCTCATCGTACTCCAGAATCTTGTTCATCTTCTGCATGTCGATCATGACACCGCCGTGAATAGCGACAGACGCTCCTGTCAGGCCGGTACCGGCACCGCGAGGGATGATTGGGATATTATTATCATAGCAGAGTTTCGCGATAGCTGCGATATCTTCTGTCGT
>NZ_ONDD01000019.1 GCF_900316465.1 uncultured Fibrobacter sp.
TATGAAGCCAAGTTACATCGGTGGCTGTGTTGTCATAATAAATTGGTAGCGGCACTAAAGTGCCGAGCCACACAGAGGATATGGTCCTCGGAACGGGGATGCCGGCATCTCCTTTGATGCGTGTTAGAAAGAATAAAAGTCCACACTGATTCGATTTTGCTAACGCAAATTTTTTTAGCCTAACTTCAATCCCGCGATTTGCTTTTCAAGTTCTGCCGCTTGCGTTGCAAGTTTCTTCTTGAGTTCCTGTGTGGCGGGGGAACTCTCGTCTTGAATACGGTGGTTGGCCATTTTCAGGAACTTTTCCACTTTCGCCATGTTCTCGTGGGTGGCGCAGTCGCAGTAAGTTTCGACCATACGCTCAAAGATGTATTCCTCGGCGGTTTCGGACAAATGAACCATGTCGCTGTCGTAGAAGCGGTAGTCGCGCAGTTCGTCAATCACGATTTCGTAGCTCGGGAAATATGTAACTGCGTCATTGCGAGGAGCCGAAGGCGACGCGGCAATCTCTTCGATAGCTCTTTCTATGCCGAGTAATACCGTTGCCTTGGAAAGGTTGTTGCCGTGCGCTCCGTCGCCTAGGTGCCTGATCGGCGACACGGTAAAGACGATGTGTACATTTTGATTCAGTTGGCGAATACTTGTGATGGTATCGCGGATCGCTTGAGTTGCCTCGTCGACCGAAATCATTCGGCGCGTGAACATTTTCGGATCTTGCCGGTGACAATTCGATACGGGCTTAACGCGGTCCTTTAAATAGTAAACGAATGCAGTGCCGAGCGTGATAAAGATGACGTTTGTCTTCTGCATGAATTCACGGGCTTGCGCCGTCGCGGCATTCAGTTTCTCAAGGCATTCTTCTTTTGTCGTGCCAGAAAGTGAACTGTGTGCATCCCAGCAATGCCAAAGTCTGTCGCATCGCGTGTCTTGAAAAACATCTTCTTCTCCGAAAACTTTCCCGTCGGCAATTGCCTTGATCTGGCTTGCCAAAGATACCGGGTTGTAGACAGTGCCGAATGGGTTTACTAGAACATGGAATTTTCGTTCTGCGAATTGCGCCGAAATGTTATCCGCAAAGCACGATCCGAAAAATGCCAAATGGCTTGTGTAGTCGATTTTAAAGTCTGCTGCGGGAATGTCGATTTTCGTGAAAAAGTTCATGCGACAAATTTAAATAGAAAAAGCCACATGGGTTAGAAATGCCGAACGGCATTTTGATGGGATTGCGGTGTTGAATTATTTTGTATTGTGGAAATTGTCTGATTTTTGTGTAGAATTTGTGAAAGCTTATAATTTTGATAAAAATCAATAAAATGTATTGTGAAATACTGGTCTTTTTGAAAGTTATGTTGTATATTCTTGCTTGTCCGGTGCACCTGACGATGCGGCTTTAATTGGGGGCCGGACAGGAGGAATAGGTGAAAGACATTCTGACATATACGGATTACCGCCGGTATATCGCAGATTATTATGCCGACAAGAAGGCGAAATCCGCGATTTCTTGGCACGATTTTGCTAGGGCGGCGGGGTTCTCGTCGCCTGTCTATCTGAAATATGTGAGCGAAGGAAGGTTCAACTTGAGCGAAGCGGCCGTAGAACGTGTCTCTTCTGCCATGAACCTTTCCGATTTTGAACGGGAATATTTCCGCGAGATGGTACGCTTTGATCACGCCAAGACGGACAAGGCGAAAAAGGACTCATTCCAGAAATTGATGACGATGGCTGAAAGCCGCAAAGCTAAAATCATCGAGGCTGACGCTTTCCGTTATTTCGATAGCTGGAAAAATCCCGTGCTTCGCGAACTTGCTCCCTCTATGCCGGGGGCAAAACCCTTGGCGCTTGCGCATGCTTGCCGCCCCAAGATTAGTGCTGCCGAAGTGAGCGAATCGCTGAACTTTTTGGTGAAGGCGGACCTTTTGCAGAAAGACGAAGAGGGCAACTACAAACAGACTGATAAAGTGGTGACGACGGGACCCATGGAGGTGACGCCTGTTGCTGTTCGCGGTTTGCATCGCCAGATGGGTGAAATCGCGCTTGAGACTATCGAAGGCGTGCCTCAAGATAAACGCCATTTTTCTGGTGTGACGTTGGGAATTACGCAAGATGCCTACGACGAAATTGTCGCGGAAATCAATGCATTCCGCAAGAAAATTATTGAAATTGCCACAAGGGAAAGCGAAACGGATGAAGTGTATCGCTTGAATATCCAGTTTTTCCCGATGACGAACAAAAACGAAAATAAAAAGGGTTAGGAGGACAACATGAAACTTACTAAGGCCGGAAAATTAATGGTGCTGGCGTTCTTGCTGCTGGCGGGTTGCTCAACGGAAGAGGGCGTGCATTCGCCCGTAAAGAATGAGCCGCAGGTGACTGAAATGGGTGGCGCCTCGGAAGAAACGGGGATAGCTGCGCTGTATGACAATGTTACGATAAGGGGGCGTGTAACGGAGTTGCCCGCGCTGCTTGATTCGGCAAACAAGTACTCGGATAGCGAATTGAGCTACAAGACGTCTGCCGTAAGAATGTATGAACTGGATTCTGTAACGTTTGATACGGTTGGAGCCGTTCATTTGGGATATCTTCTTAATCCGCGAGGCGAGTTCCGCTTCGATAGCGTTTCTTTGAATAGCCCGTATATTTTGCTGGAAGTGAGTCCGGATCAGTTCAACGGGTACGGAAAACGGTTGGCGGAACTGACCGGGTTGACTGCCGTTGTTGATTTGCGTGAGACGAAAGATATTGAGATTAACAAGTTGACGTGTCTGGAAGGCTATCGCTTGCGTTATTTGGTTCAGTCGGGAATGTCCATTGCTAAAGCTAGACTGCAAGCGGGGCGCGATGTGTTGGATGCCTTTGGAATGTACAAGGTCGATTTTGAAACGATTAAAACGACTGAAGTCGCCGAAGGCGTGATGGCAATTGATATGTTTGAAGAATTTTTGGACTTGTTAAGTTATGGAGAACTTGACGAGGTTGCGGAACAACTGGGCGAAGAGGGCAGCTTGAGCCGTGTGGCCTCTTCTGTAAGTGATCGCTTTATTTATTGGACGCTTCAGAGCTTGAACTATATGATTATAAACGAGGTTCATGGTTTCCCGAGAGATACCTCTTTGAAAAAGGAAATCTACGTTAACTTTGCCGTGATTTTGCTCGGGTTGGATGATTGCGATTACCGTAATGACGGCCATGTCTTCAGGAATGAAAAAGTCGTTTTCAATTTCAAGTGCTCCGATGAAAAGTGGGATATTGTTGTTAAATCCGTTGACTATGTCGCCGATTCCTTGACAGATGCCCGTGACGGAAAAACGTACAAGACGGTAACGTATATCATCAATGGTAAAATGCAGACTTGGATGGGTGAAAATCTGATGTACGGCGAAGGCGCAGGGAACTATCTGTTTGCCGAGGTGATGAACATTGATGGGAATATCACGGATTCGTTAGGCCGCACCGATTATGATATAGTCTATGCTGTCATGGATTCTGTTGAGGCCGAGAAGGGCTATTACCAAGGTATATGTCCCGATGGTTGGCATCTTCCGAATGGTTATGATTGGTGGAATCTTATGAAGTTTGTTGAAGAAAAGTTTGATGTATACTATGATTTGGGGGTGTATTTGTTCGCTGCTGGGTTTGGGGTGATGGTTGATAGTAGTGCTGTGAACGACTGGGTTACTTACGCCGTTAAGCCGGATCGCGCGTTTGAAGAATTTGACTTTGGAGGTCGTTGGTATAACGCGCTTGAAATTGATGATGATGGAAAATGGATTCTTGGTGAAGATATCGTAAATCACGTCATGCGTGTTCGCTGCGTAAAGAATTAAATGGTCGTGAGAATCGGTTAGGAGGCCGAATGGGGAAAGGAGGAACGGAAGGCGGGCTTTGTGCCCTCCTTCTTTTTTTTGCCAGTTGCCTTCGCTCAACGTTATTTTGGTATTTGCCATTTATTGTATAAAATTGTGGTTTTTTATACAAAATTTTTAAAAATGCTTAAATTCTTGAAAAATAATGAAAAATTTATTGTAAAAACTATTGACTTTTTAAATTTCGTTGTTTATATTTAGAGTGTACTTAGCTTGGGCCGAGTTTTCGGGGGGTTAAGAGGAGGACAAATGAAAGATATACTTGAATATACGAGCTATCGTCAGTATATCGCGGACTATTACGCCGACAAAAAGGCGAAATCTGCGTTTACTTGGCCGGAGTTTGCTTCTGCGGCGGGATTTTCTTCGCCAGTCTACCTAAAATATGTGAGCGAGGGTCGCTTCAACTTGAGCGATGCGGCTGTTGATCGTGTTGCCGCGGCAATGCACTTGTCCGGTAGCGACCTTGACTTTTTCCGCGAGATGGTTCGCTTTGACCATGCCAAGACGGACATGGCCAAAAAGGAATCTTTCCAGAAGTTGGTGACGATGGCGGAAAGTCGCAAGGCGAAAGTGATTGAGGCTGATGCGTTCCGCTATTTTGACAGCTGGAAAAATCCCGTGCTTCGCGAACTGGCTCCTGCCATGCCGGGGGCAAAACCGCTGGCACTTGCAAAAGCGTGTCGCCCCAAAATTACCGCTGCCGAAGTGAGCGAATCGCTGAACTTTCTGATTAAGGCGAACATGCTCCAGAAAGACGAGAACGGCAATTACGTTCAGACGGACAGGTCGATTACGGCCGGACCCATGGAAGTGACTCCCGCCGTGATTCGCGGCCTGCACCGTCAAATGGGCGAACTCGCTCTCGATGCAATCGAAGGCGTGCCGCAAAATGAACGCCGCTTTTCTGGCGTGACCTTGGGCATTACGCAAAGCGCTTACGATGAAATCGTCAGAGAAATCGATGCCTTCCGCAAGCGTGTTGTTGAAATTGCCACTAGGGAAACTGAAACGGATGAGGTGTACCGCCTGAACATCCAGTTTTTCCCCATGACAAATAAAAACGGTACAAAAAAGGGTTAGGAGGATATCATGAATTACTCAAAAATGGCAATGCAGTTTGTCTGTAAAATGGCGATGCCGCTCGCCTTGATGTTCGCGGCCTGCTCCACTGACAATGGAAATACCATTTCAAAGGTGGATTCGACTCCAGGGCCGGAGATGGGCGGCTCATCGGAAGAGCCGAATGTCATCGCGTACGAAAATATCTCTTTAAGGGGGCGTGCTTATTATGCGCCTGCGCTTGAAGGTCAGATCAGCTCAGATGAAATTGCTGTGTCTGCTCCGCCGAGTGTTTTCCTGTATGGAGGCGAGGCTCGTTTGTCAGAATTGGATACTGTGACCTTGGAATCGCTGAACGATACGTCCTTTACGACCAGTATCTGTACAATGGAGCCGGATACTTTGACCGGAGAAGTGGTCAATCCCTGTGACGAGGGGGTGGCTGCCGGATCTTTCCGGTTTAAAAATATCACGTTGAAAAGCCCCGTAGTCTTGATAGAGGCTGTTGCGGGGGATGTGTCGCTCAAGATGATTGTGGACATACGTGATTCGGGTTATTATGCTATTGACGCGATGTCGCATTTGGCGTATTACCGAATCATGAATCTTGTCGCTTCCGGCTCGTCATTTGCCGCGGCGAAAACGCAGGCTAAATCAGAAATCATGAGTGCATTTGCGTTTGACGAGTCGCCGGCCGTGCGGCAGGCTGCCTTGAGTGAAGGGGTTCCGTATGCTCTTCTGGAAAAAATTGGACAGGAGTTTGGTGCGACAGGTTCAGTTGCAGGATTGTCGGATTCGACAAAAAGAGCGCTTGAAGAATCGATAGAGGGCCAGCGTGTTTTCGCTATTTTGGAATTCCCCTCCATTGCTTTCGAAAGGCTCGGCGATAGCTCGGCCCTGTATTACCAGGAATGCCTGCAGAAGAAATTCTATTATGCAAACCTGCTGGCGGCTGTATTTGGCCATGGAACGTGCTCGGTCGAGAAGGAGGGAACATTTGCCGATATTTCGGGCGATTTCTTTGAGCTGGAGTGCCTGTCTGGCTCTTGGGATTTTGTCCCTCGGAAAAGGGGAGGCGTTGTCGTCAATCACACATTTGGGACGATGACGGACTTCCGCGACGGCAAGGTGTACAAGACGGTGACTCTCGATTTGGGTGGAACGTCGCAAACTTGGATGGCTGAAAACCTGAAGTATGAGGCGGAAGGTTCGGAATGCTATAAGGAAGAGACGTTCAAAGGCGAGAAGTCTTATTGTGCCTATGGTCGCTTATATTCGTTCTTGTCTATGTTGGATTCTACGTACTTTAAGTTCACCACGGAAGAGGGTTGCGTTTCGGTAAAAACAGATGAATATTTGGCCGAATCCCTAACGGCGGAGGAAAATCCTGACACCTTGTCTTTGATTGAAACGGCTCAGAAATGGGCAAGGGAAGAGTGTGGCTATCTGTTCGAAGAAGATGCCGACTACAGTGAAGATCCCGAGAATGTGAAGTGGGACTTGATTGCCGATTCGCTGGATGTCTTAGATTTTAACATGTGTCCTGATGGCTGGCATGTGGCTCGATACGAGGATTGGAATGCGTTGTTCTCGTTCCTGAGGGATCGCTTCGGTGTTGAACCGGGAAAAGAAATAAATCTTTTGCGGTCGAGTTATGGTAATCCGACAGGATTCGGCTTTGATCTGTTGGGCGATATACGCGGAATCTATGGTGCGTATAGAATCACGACTAGAACGTTGAATTATCTGTTTGCACCGACGTTGTTGCCTGAAAATTCCCGTAATCCGGAATATGACTATTCTACGAACGCGAAGGTGTTTGGGAGTATTATGTTCCCCGGGATGGAGGTTGGGAGTATAATGGCGCTCCGTTATTATACGCTTAGACATGCTTATGGACCGGCTACAACGGGTTTCGTCCGCTGTGTGAAGGACTGATAGCGAATTTGGCGGTTAGGAGGAACGAGAAGGCGGGCTTTGGCTCGCCTTCTTTACATATATACGAACAACGTCCGCTCGGCGCTAAAGTAAACGAAAGAGATTTTATGTCGTAAAATATTGCGATTTTTGAATAGATTCTCAAAAGTGTTTAAAATTTGCTGAAAAACTTAAAATTTATGTCATAAAACTATTGACTTTTTAAAAAACGTTGTATATATTTAGGATGTGCTTAACCGGGGGGTTAAGAGGAGGATAAATGAGAGATATACTTGAATACACGAGCTATCGCCAGTATATCGCGGATTACTACGCCGAACGAAAGGCGAAGTCTGTGTTTACTTGGCAGGAGTTCGCTTCTTTGGCAGGGTTTTCCTCGTCGATTTTCCTGAAATACGTAAGTGAAGGCCGCTATAACTTGGGCGAAGCTACTGCTGCGCGCGTAGCTACTGCCATGAATCTTGCGGACTACGAGTGCGATTTCTTTGTGGAGCTGGTCAAGTTTGACCATGCGAAAACGGATGCCGAAAAGAAGGCTGCTTATGGCAAGATGATTTTGATTGCCGAGGCGCATAAGGCCAAAGTTCTGGAAGGCGATTCGTTCCGCTTTTTCAGTGACTGGAAAAATCCGGTCATTCGCGAATTGGCGCCTGCCATGCCGGGGGCAAAGCCCTTGGCCCTTGCCCATGCCTGCCGCGAAAAAATAACGGCGGCCGAGGTGAGCGAAACCTTGAATTTCTTGGTCAAGGCGGGTCTGCTTCAAAAAGACGGTGCAGGTAACTACACGCAAACCGAAAAGTCGGTGACGACGGGCCCTATGGAGGTGACGCCTGTCGCCGTTCGTGGCATGCACCGCCAAATGGGCGAGTTCGCCCTTGACGCAATTGAGGGTGTTTCGCAAGAGAAACGGCATTTTTCGGGTGTGACGCTTGGTGTTACGCACGAAGCTTATGATGAAATTGTGCAGGTGATTGCCGAATGCCGTAAGAAGGTAATCGCAATCGCAACCAGGGATTCTGCGACAGACGAAGTGTACCGCCTGAACATGCAGTTTTTCCCGCTGACAAACAAGAGTGTTAAAAAGGGTTAGGAGGATAACATGAAAAATCTTAAAATAGGTGAATTCGTAGATTTCGCGTTTGCAGCGCTTTTTACGGCTGCTGTACTTACGTTCCTGATGATAACAGGGTGCTCTACTGACGAAGGAAATACGATTTCAAAGGTGGAAAGTACTCCTGGAATACCGATGGGCGGGTCTGCCGAAGAGACTAGCGCACAGGCTTCGCTTGGGAACTTCACATTTGCGGGGAAAATCGGCAACGTTTTCCCGCGAGTGATGAACTTGGCCGACGAGAGCGGAAACGTATTTTCTTCGACAAGTGGCCGCAATGTGGTCTTTGCGAAAGGGACCATGATTACGGTGTTTGAGCTGGATTCTGCTTCGCTTGATACTACGGGGCAATACTTTGTCGGTACGCTTTCGGATTCTAGTGGAAGTTTCTCGTTTGAAGATTTGTCGCTTAACAGCCCGTACGTGCTGATATCGGTGCAGGATTCATGTAAAAGCGAAAATTGCATCGAAAAAGGAATGGACTATTTCAGACAATATTATTATGTCGATGTGGCCCCCGATGCGAAATACTCGAGAACATTGAGTGCCATAGTCGATTTGCGGAAGACGAAAAATATTAGTGTGAACATCCTGACGCACTTTAAGGCGCCGGTGCTGCGCAAGAATGTTGCAGAAGGTCTTTCTTTTGACGAGGCGAATACGCTTGCCGAAAAGAGTGTCCTGGAATGGTTTGGTGTTTATGAAAATTTGGGCGCCTTTGAAGAAGCGGACAACAATGTCGATTCCGATCTGGCTTATGTAGGTCAGATTGCGCTGGAATACGGAAAAGCGGGCGGAAGAGCTTGGCTTAACGATGAGTTTGTTTTGCAAAATCTGATTGACCAGTATTGGTTTGCTTCGCCAGATGTATTTCCCAAATTAGGGAAAGAAATGGAATCGTTATACAAGAATACGATGAAGATGATTGAGTACAAGACTGCCTATTTGGCGCATTATTTGAAAAAGGGGCAGTGTACAGAAGAGAGAGAAGGGGAAATGTTCTATGATGAAAATATGAGCTACTACAATACGTTTGCCTACGTTTGTCGCTCGGGTAAATGGGTTCCGGGATATAAAAAGGTTGAACATGTCAAGGGTACTCTGGTTGATAGCCGCGACGGTAAAACTTACAAGACGGTAACTTACAACATCGGTGGAGTGTCGTACACCTGGATGGCTGAAGACTTGGACTATACGGGTAAGGTCTCTGCGACGGGCGATTCCTTGAAGGCTGATTTGGCTGATCGTTCGATTTGCTCTTACAAGGAAGAAAAGTCTTGCGAATGGAGTAGTCGTGAGTACAAGTGGGAAGCCGCAGCGAATGTTAACATTGATTCTGTAAAGATACTGCTGGTCAACTCGAAGGGCGATACCGTCATCATGCCTGAATTTTGCACAAACGCGCTTAGGATAATGAGCGATAGCATTGCGGCGGAGAATCCTATTTTCTGTAACCTGGAAGACGGTTTTGATTGCCTGCCGAATCTTTGGGGGGCTGCGGTGGGTCAAGGACCGTGCGACTCCATTATGGATGCAAATGGTGGCCTGGATGCAGCAAGCTGGAACTATACGGAGTTGTTGCCTGAATATGATCCTTCGTCGTTCCAGGGCATTTGCCCGGATGGTTTCCGACTCCCCAATGTGAAGGATTGGGCAACGCTGATTGGGTATATGGAAGAGCAGTATGATATAGACTCTTCGAAGGTGGGCAGAGTTCTTCTTGACGAATATGCTACCGGTTTTGGAATGAAGAATGAACTGCGAGCGTTCGATGTCGAAGATATGTGGACTTTTGTCTCTCCCATTCGCGATTATATAGGAGTTCCGAATTTTGAATTGAAGCCGGTTACCGAACTTTCTGACACGAGACCTGGAATTATTACCAGAATCAGCGGTATGCAAATTAGCGAAAGTTCTTTAATCTATATGACCGCTTCAGACTATAACTATGTCTTTGATCCGTATATCGTACGCTGTGTCAAAACCGAATAGGGAATTGGGTGGTTGAGAACAGGAGGTGAACGAGAAGGTGGGCTTAGGCCCGCCTTCTTTGTAATTTTTGTGGCATGGAGGAAACAAATAATGTATCTTTATGGTATCTTGCGGAGTAGACGCAAGAAAAGGAATTGTATGAAACCTGGGAAGACTGAACTTCGTTTGAATGCCGAAATCGAAAAACGCGGCGCGCTTTTTGCCGTGCTGTTGGACCCCGATACGTCTGACGAAGCTGCCTTTGTGAAGGCGGGTGCTATGGCCGCCGAAAATGGTGCCGACCTTTTGTTGGTGGGCGGTTCTTACCTGGGTAACTTTACGCTGCCCAAGCAGGTGGCTGCCCTCAAGGCCAATGTGGACTTGCCTGTGGTGCTGTTCCCGGGTGGAGCCTCTCAGGTGGTGCCCGGCTTTGATGCCATGCTCTTTATGACGCTCGTGAGCGGCCGTAACCCGAATTACCTGATCGACGAGCAGGTCCGTGGTGGAGCCCTGGTGCGTGCCTTGAACATGGATGCGATTCCGACGGCCTACCAGCTGATCAACAGCGGCAAGCGTACTACGGTCGAATATATTAGCGGTACCATGCCGGTGCCCGCCAACAAGCCCAAACTCAGCATGGTGAACTCCATTGCCGCCGAACTCATGGGCATGCGCTATGTGTACCTGGAAGCCGGTAGCGGTGCCGAAGAACCCGTGCCGGTGGAACACATTGCCTACACCCGCAAGGCGACCGAAATGACCATCATTACCGGTGGTGGAATCAAGGACCCGCAGACTGCCGCTATGCGCGTGGCTGCTGGCGCGAACATCATCGTGACCGGCACGCTTTGGGAAAAGGTCGAAGATCCGAAGCTGTTGGCTGAATTTGCTTCCGCTATCCATGTGAAGGGATAGACGCCTCGCTTTTAAGCCTTTGTTTGACGATGTGCTGTGATGAATAATTCTTTCTTAATTTGTAGCGCTGTTTTCAGCGCTTTTTCTGTATAACCTTTTTCCTTTACTCAAATATTTGTGTATTTTTCTGTTAGAAGGAATGTACCGTTTTGGTGCAGTTTTGAGGTATCTATGAAAAAAATCGTGATTGTGACTTATGTGCTCCGTGCGCTGGGCTTTGTGCTGGTGCTTTTGATGCTTTTCGGGCATAGCATTGTGTTGAATATGTTCCCTGGACTTGAGGGCCATTCGATCAATCCGTTGTTCTATACTGGCGTGGCCTGCTACGCTACGGGTGCCATTATCCATTTCTTTATCAAGAAACAGGAAATGGCGGAACGCCGCCGTCATGAAATCGAAGATGCCGAGGAACGAGCCTTTGGTAAAAAGTCCGACGATTCGGACAAGTGATTGGGTTGTTTATGATTAAGATTGAACATTTACATAAGACGTACCGCAGCGGTTTCTTGATGAAGCCGAAGCTTGCGCTTAAGGATGTGAGTTTTAGCGTAGAACCGGGACAGGTGTATGGCTTTATCGGGCCGAACGGCGCGGGCAAGTCTACGACTATCAAGGTGCTTACGGGCCTTCTGAATTTTGATTCGGGCAAGGTGCTGGTGAACGGGATTTCTCCGCGTAACGTGAAGAGCCGTCAGTTTATCGGTTATTCGCCGGAACAGCCGTACTTTTACGACTACCTCACGGGCCGTGAACTGTTGAAATTTTACGGCAAGTTGGTGGGTCTTTCTGGGACCGAACTGGACAAGCGTATCGACTGGTCGCTGGACTTGCTGCATGCGAACAAGGACTGGATCGACCGCCGCCTGCGTTCGTACTCCAAGGGTATGATGCAGCGCGTGGGCATTGCCCAGGCGATTTTGGCCAAGCCGAAACTGTTGATTCTCGACGAACCCATGAGCGGTCTTGACCCGATGGGTCGCCGCGATGTGCGCGAAGCCATTATGGAACTGAACCGCACGGGGGTCACGATTTTCTATTCGAGCCACTTGCTCTCCGATGTGGAATCGATCAGCCACAAGGTGGCGATGATTGTGGACGGCAAGATTGTTCGCGAAGGAACCGTAGACGAGATTACGGAATCTTGCGGCGTGGAATACCACGTGCGTACCCGCGAAGCGATTCTGCAGGCGGAACTGCCCGAGGGCGTAAGCCCTGCCGGCCATCCGCAGGAATGTGTGTGCGCCGATGACGCTGCCCGCGACCGCCTGTTGCGCTATTGCTTGGAAAAAGGGATTGCCGTCGAGCGCATGGACCACAAGCGCCCGAGTCTCGAAGACATTTTGACAGAGGAGATTGCCCGTGCAGACGCTTAAGCATATCGGCATTATTGCCCTCAATACATTCCGCGAATCCATTCGCGACAAGATTCTTTATAACATTGGCTTTTTGGCGATTGCGCTCACCTTGTTCAGCATTGTGCTTGGCGAATGGTCCGTGTTTGACCGCGCCTACGTGATCAAGTCGACCACGCTTTCGGTGATGAGCCTTTCGGGCCTGTTGATTTCGATTTTCGTGGGCATTAGCCTGGTGCAAAAAGAAATCCAGCGCCGTACGGTGCTTACGCTGCTCTCGAAGCCGATTAGCCGCGCCTCGTTCATTGTGGGCAAGTACTTTGGCTTGCTTGCGGTAGTGGCTGTTCACCTGATGCTTTTGACGGCCATTTACTACGTGATGCTGTTCCTCACGGGTTCTGCTCCGACGCTCAGCTTGCTTACGGCTATCTACCTGATTTTCTGCGAGATGGCGGTGGTAATTGCAGTGGCGCTCCTGTTCAGCAGCTTTAGCAGCACGGTGCTTTCGGCGCTCTTTACTCTGGGCGTTTACTTTGCGGGCCACTTGAGCGACCAGCTCTTGGAACAGGTGCGCTTTGCTACCCGCATGGGTGAACTGAATGGAACGTCTAGCATGCTGTTCCAGAAGGCTGCCGAAGTGATTCACGCGATTTTCCCGGGACTTTACCGCTACAACGTGACGACTTATGTGGTGCACGGCGTGGCACTCCCTGATATGTACGTATTCTGGAATAGCATTTATGCGCTTGGCTACATCGGCTTGTTCCTTGCGATTGCAAGCTGGTGGTTTAGCCGGAGGGACTTCTTATGAGAAACCAATACATGGCGAAAGTCCTTGTGCATAACAAGGTCGTTTCCGAGGCGCAGGTTAAGGCGCATTGGGGCGAAATTACCGACAAGAAAGACATTGGTCAAGTGCTCGTGGATGCGGGAATTTTGCCGCCCCCGATGTATATCAAGGTGCTCGCCTTTGTCAAGAATTTAGAGGCCAAGGCTGCCGCCGAAGGCGGCGCGGCTGCTCCTGCCGCAGCACCTGCAAGTGCGGCGCCCGCTAATGCCGCGCCTGCTGCTCCGCAAAAGCAGTCGGCCGCGCGCTTCGAAGCGCCTCCGGCATCGGCTCCGTCAGTTGCTCCTGCGCAGCCTGCACAGTCCGAAGGTTTGCAGATTGAAGGCAATAGCAGCTTGTATGGCGAAGTTTCGACCTCCAACGTGGAAGTCGAAGCGGTTGCGGGCTTGGAATCAACCAGCATCAGCACGGTGCAGGTGCAGGCCGAAGCCGAAGAAGAAACTTCGGGAGAAGATTCTGAAAAATTGCCGAGCCGTTTTGCGATTTTGACCGGCGAGGGAACGCCTGTCGAAGCTCCTGAAAAGATTCGCCCGATGACGAACCTGTCGCAGATTATTGCGTTTGCCCGCAAGTTCGGTGCAACGGATATTTACCTGTACGCGGACCGTCCGGTGGTCATGCGTCAGTCGGGCGCGCTCTTTGTGGCCTCGGACGATGCCTTGGATTTGTCCCGCATTAACGAACGCTTGGACGAAGCTGCCAAGGGATTCTCGGACGGCTACAAGATTGTAGTCGGCAAGAACTTTAGCAAGACGATTGGCCTTGCTGGCGTTGGTCGCGCTCGTATTACGGTTACATGGAATGGCACGAATCCGAGTGTTTCGATCCGCGTGATCCCGCAGGAATCGACCACGCTTGAAAACTTGTATTTGCCGGCGTTCTGCAACCAGTTTGTGGAACTTAACAGCGGTCTTGTGCTTGTCGCAGGCCCTGCTGCAAGTGGCCGCTCTACAACGATTTCGACTTTCGCCGAGACGATTGCCGCGAATCGCGATGTGTACATTCAGACGATTGAAAAACCGATTGAACGCGTACTCCAGAATCCGCGTGGTGCAATTGCTCAGCGCGAAGTGGGCTTGCATGTGCGTTCGGGTATCGAAGGCGTTGAACTTGCCATGCAGAGTGGTGCCGACGTGATTCTGTTCGACTATCTTGAAAATCTCGAAGAACTTTCGATGCTGTTGCGTGCCTCGAACGCGGGTGCGTTGGTGTTTGCCGTAACGGCAGGCAACAATATCCATGCCTTGCTTTCTCGCTTGCTTTCGTCGGTGTCTGCCGAAAAGCGCACGGCGTTTGCGAACTCGCTCGCTGAACAGCTCAAGGGTATCATTGTGCAGCACTTGATCCCGATCGTGCAGAATCAGGGCCAGGTGCTTGCAGTCGAAGCCGCCAAGATGAATTCCACGATGGCGAACATGCTCCGCCGCGGCGAAATCTCGCAGCTTTCTGCTTCCATCAGTAGCCAGAAAGATCAAGGTATTTCGCTGGATGATTCCTTGCAGAAGTGCGTGGAATCGGGCTACATTGAAGGTGTCGAGGCGTGGAAACGCGCTTGCGACAGTCGTCGCTTTGCGGCTTACAGGGCTCAGAACTAAGGGGATGCTATGGCTACAGAAATTGAATCTTTGCTAGAATACACGCTGAATGTGGGCGCCTCTGAACTTGTGATTACCGAAGGTGCCGCATCTGCCGTTCGCTTGGCGGGTAAGGTTTGCGCTATTCCCGATGCTCCCGCTGTCGAATCGGGTTCGCTCCGTAATTTCTTGAAGTCGATGGAAGGTGAATCGGGTACGGTCATGGGTGGCCCGTGGTGTGGCTCCAAGTGGCGCGTGCGTTACAACCGTACGGCTTTGGGAAACTCCGCCATTTTCAGGCCCGTGCTCGAAGAATGCCCGGACTTTTCGGCGCTCGGTGTGCCGGAATCCATGATGAACTTGCTTGGAGTTCGCTCGGGCCTTGTGATCTTTAGCGGTCCTGCATGCAGCGGCAAGACAACAACGGCGACTGCTTATGTGTCTGCGCTTTGCCAGTCGGGCATTATGCGCGTGAGCCTCTTGGACCCTGATGCCGAAATGCCTGTAAAGCAGGGCGATAGCTTGGTTCTTGAAAATTCGACCGGTACCATTCCCGAAAAAATGGATCAGGCGCTCCGTAGCGGGATCGACTTGATCTGGCTCGGTAATTTCGAAGGCCAATCGCTGATTCCGGTGCTGCGTGCTGCCGAGGCGGGCGCCCTTGTGGTGCTCACAGTAACGGCCGGTAACGCAGTGGGTGCTCTCGATGCATTGCTTTCGTCGGAAACTCTTGAAAATCGCGACATGGCATGCAACATGCTCGCCGCTGTGTTGAAAGCGGTGGTGGTGCAACGCTTGCTGCCGGGCGCTCAAGGTGTCGTGCCCGCTTGGGAAATCCTTTACGGCACTCAGAATGTGGCCTCCAAGATCCGTAGCGGTGAATATTATACGCTGCCCTCGATTATCGCGGCTTCGGCCTCCGAAGGCATGATGCTTATGGACGATTGCCTTGCGGAACTTGTAAAGGCCGGCTATGTTTCTTCAGAAGATGCCGTTCGAGTTGTTTCGAATCCGGCTCGCTTAGGGTAATTCGTGCGGAATGGGTTAGGCAAATTTGTCGCGATAATTGCTCTGTGCGCAACAGGGGCTTTCTCTGCCGAGAAAGACTCTGCTGAAAAGGTGCCGTCGCTTGATTTACTGAAAGCATCGGTAGATTCGATTGCGGCAGCGGATTCGGCTGCGGTAAAGCCGGATTCTTCGCTGAAAACGGTCTTGTACTTGGGCGGTGGCGAACGTTCGCCATGGTTCCAGCTGGGTGTGTTCTATGCGATTGAAGAATACGGTATTCCGGTAGATTCCGTGGTTGCGACTTCTTGGGGCGCCTGGATGGCTGCCCTCTGGACTCGCGGAGTTCCGCTCGATGACATCCAGAAGATTATGCTGGATCCGGCGATTGCGCCTTTCGTTGGGCATGACCTTGTTGCGCCCACAAATAAGGCGGGGTATCGCGAGATTGATTCTTACGAGCTTCCGATTTCTGTTTCGGGCGTTCCTTCGATGCGCAAGCGCTATGCGCTGACCATGGATTCTGCGTTCTCGGTGCGTGGTGATTCTAAATCGCTCACGCCAGATTCGATGCAAGTGACGCGCGCTCTTGCAAAGCTCCGCTTTCAAGAAAGTATTTACCGCCAGCGTTCTAAAATACAGATTCCGTTCGCGGTGCAGTCCTGCGAATCGGGCAAGGCTGTGGTTATCGGGAATTCTACACAAGAGGTAATCGCCTCGCTTCCGCTGTGGAAGGCGCCTAAAAGCTCTTCGGAGAATCCGTCGGGAGAACTTTGCCCGTATTATGCGATGCCGATTGAAGACAATGCCCATGAGCTTTCGATCATTGTGGTTTCGGATCCGCTGCGAGCCCCGATTGTAGGCGATGAACGTACTCGCTTGATTAAGCAGCATGTGTCTGAAATTTTAGCGAGCCAGCCGGGAATCATTGTTCGTGCACATACGATTCTCGATACCGCACGCTCGGCGTGGATCCAGTCCGGATTTACTTCGTTCGAAAAACAGCTTGGCAATTTTAAGGTGCTTAATGGTCGTCGTCATGTCTATTCTGCGGACCAAAAAGGAGCGATGCCTTGGTTCAAATTTGAGCCCTCGTATGACAGCCTTTCGTCGGAAGTGCAGAATGCGGTGAAGTCGTACTGGCTTGAGTCGGATACGGGAATGGTGGCGCCCGAAAATTTTGCGCTGAACTTGCTGCAGAATCCGGCGTACGATTCGTTGGATTTGAACATGCGCCCGAGTGGGCATGTTACGGTGGAATCTTCGGTGAAGCCGGTTGTCGATTTTGCCGTGGGCGGATTCGGTTCGAATGCGTTTGGACCGAATGTATACGGCGAGGCGTCTGTTCATTATGTGGACCATGTCGAAATAGAATTGGTGATGGCCGGGTTCTGGGGCGAACATTCCTACGGATTCCGCCCGCGTTTGAATATCTCGAAATTGTGGAACCGCCATTGGGATTTGCAGTTCGGCTACGATTACCTGAAACTGGTCCCGCTGAAAGGCTTTAATGGCAACATCCATCGCGGACTTCGAATTATCTCTGAAGAACGCAGCGACTTGATGATGGACCTTTTGTATACGATCGATAGTCGCCAGCGTGTTTCTGCGGAATTCAGGTTCGGTTCCAGGTATTACGATTTGGATTCGGCCTACTATGGCAACCGCGAAATGAAAGCGTATCCGGTTTCTCCGATGTTGCATTACCGCTATTTGAATGGAGAAGACGACAACTGGTTTGCAAATAACGGCTATGCCTTGAACGTTTGGGGCGGCTTTGAATCGATTGGCTATGACGACGGCATTATCGATGTGGTGCCTATTTACTGGAAACTGTTGGCCGATGCACGCTATACGATTTCTCCGATACGTTTTGTGACTTTGACAGCAGCTGCTGCGGGTGCAATCGAACGTTACCATGACGAAGGGCATGGCTATGTTTCGCCGAAGTCTTTTGACAAACCCCCGCTGGATGTGGCTTACCGCCAGCATGCGGTTGCAACACCTTGGTCGACCGAATGGTACAATCCGGAACTTTCTTCGCATGAATATGCCATGGTACGCTTGAATGGCGGATTGCATGGCGATTATCTGGGCGCTTGGCTTTTTGGCGCTTACTACCATGACTTTGAAGATAGCCCGTATGCGGATTTGGATGTAGACAAGTTCGTGTTTGAACCGGCGCTACGCTTTGCCTACAAGTCGGTGACCCTGTATGCGGGGCTGAGCCGTGTCGTTGATTACGGCTCCTTCGGTGACTTGACTCACCTCAGCGGATACAATTACTTTGTCCGCGTTGGAAATTACGAGTTTTAAATGATTGTTGCTTGCTACAGGGCGAGCGGCATCCAGGGCTTGACTTCGTTGACCGAGGTCAGCTTGCCTTGCAGTTTGCGACGAATGGCTGCCGCGGCAATCATGGCGCCGTTGTCGGTGCTCAGACTGCGTTCCGGAATGCAGAACATGATTCCGTGCTTGTCGCAGTAATCTTGCAGGCGTGTGCGAAGCCAAGCGTTGGCGCTTACGCCGCCACCGACCACGAGAGTTTTCATCTTGGTCTTTTTGAGGGCGGTGATCGTCTTGGTCACAAGGCTATCGACAATGGCGTCTTCCAGGGAGGCGCAAATGTCGCCGATGTTTTTCTGGATGAATTCCGGATCGTGCGTTTCGGTATAGCGGAGCACGGCAGTCTTTAAACCGCTAAAAGAAAATTCGCAGTTGTCGTGCACATGGAGGGCGCGCGGAAAATCTACAAACTTGCGGTTGCCATCTTTGCCGAGGCGGCTGATGGTGGCACCTGCGGGGTACTTGAGACCGAGTAACTTTCCGCATTTGTCGAATGCTTCGCCGGCAGCGTCGTCGCGGGTGCGGCCGATGCTTGTGTACTTGAATCCGGGTTCTTCGAGAACGAGTTCCGTGTGACCGCCCGAAACGGTAAGCGTCAAAAACGGCGGTTCGATTTCGGGGTGCGTGAGCCAGGCGGCGGCCAGATGGCCTTCCAGGTGGTTCATGCCGTAAGCCGGAATCTGCAAGTCGCGGGCAAGGCCCTTGGCAAAGCTTGCGCCAACAAGGAGCGGTCCCATGAGCCCAGGGCCCGTGGTGTAGGCGATGGCGTCAATGTCCTTGAGTTCGATGCCCGCTTCTTTGACGGCGGCTTCTGCAATCGGAGAAATCTTTTGTAAGTGTGCGCGTGCCGCGATTTCGGGAACCACGCCGCCATAGAGGGCATGTTCGTCAATTTGGCTGTAAAGCGGGTTGGAAAGAACTTTTACAGGATCGTCTTGCAGTACGGCACAGGCGGTTTCATCGCAGCTGGATTCAATTCCAAGCCAGATCATGGAGCTACCTCTTCAAGCGAGTCTGCGGGAGCGGCAGGCTTAATTTCTTTTTTGCGGAGCGTTACCTTTTCGGGCTTCAACTGGATTGCCTTGATAGACATTTCGCGGTTGATGTGGGCCGGAAGCGAAAGCTTGACGGTCGGCGAAAGGCTGTCGGCGTCTTCGATGGCGAATCGGTTGAATTCCATTGCCAGTTCAATATTCTGCGAGGTGATTGAATCAAGAACAACTTCGCCACCGGTGATTTCAACCGAAAGGGTTTTGGGTTCCAAAGAGTAAATGCTTCTGTCGAAGATTCCGATCAAGTTCACGGGAATGCTGTCGTAGGTGCGGGAATCCATCTTCTGGATGTTCACCGAAATCTTGACCGAGGAATCGCTGGGCGAAACGAATGCCGGAAGCATGCTGAAGTCCAGCGGAATTGTGAATTCCTGGCTTGCGTGCAGCGTGTCAAAGAACGAAGAATCGGTCGGAATGTCGATAATGCGGGTGAGAGCGTTGCGGGCGCCGGAGACCATCAACTCTTCGGGCGTAATCGAGGGCTCGTCCGCAATCAGGTAACCCTGCGCTGCAGTAAAAGTCGCTACCGACTTGATGGGAACGTTTCTTGTAATGCGGGTGTCGATGTCGAGGTCGACAAACAGAAGCTGGTTTTCGGGTTCGACAAAGCGGATGTCGGGGAAGCCTGCGGCCACGAAGTTCTTGCCGTCCAAATGCACGCGCTTGGCGCCGAGTTCGGCCTGCTGCAGGTCTACGACCATGGCAATGGAATTTTGCTTAGGGTCGCTTACTAGGTTGTTCAAACGGATCAAATCCCACGACTTGCCTTCGACTGTAATGTGCAAACTATGGGGCGGTTTCGAGGCAATCGCCATGGTTTCGGGGAGCTTTACAAAGTTCAGGGGCACATTCACCGAAAGCTGGAAATCCTTTTGCGAGATCACAAGGAACCAGAGGGCGATGCCAAATATCAGTGCGGTTATTTTTAGAACGATGTTTCCCATAGACTTCTCGAATGATTGCCTAAAATTTAGTTATAATTCACTCCGTGCTCGGACAACTTGGCTATTTAATATCGGAATCTTTTCGCGGAATGCGGCAGCACCGCACGGTGATTTTACCGTCGTTTGCCACCATATTCCTGTGTTCGCTGCTTTTGGCGGCTTCGTTTACCGCTTTCGGGGCGGTCATGCGCGTTCTTTCGATGGAAAAGAACCTGTATGCTATCGAGGCCTTTTTGCCTGAATCGGTGAACGAGGATTCCCTGAAGGTGATTCAGAATCGCCTGGAACACACCAAGTTTGTTGATTCAGTGACTTTTGTAAGCGCCGATTCGGCCCTGGCCGATTTCCGCAGGCATTTTTCGGGCGAAATGCTCGAACTGGTGGAAGGCAACCCCATCCCGCCCTTTTTCAGGCTGACGCTTGATGAAGAGAACAAGAACCCCTCGACCCTTATCGAGGTCAAGAACGCCCTTGCCCGCGAAGACTTTTTTGAAGAAATTCAGGCGCCAGTCGAATGGGTTGAGAAAATCGCTGCCTGGAAATTCCGCATGATTTTTTGGCCGATATGCATAAGCGTTTTGCTCCTGTTTACGCTGTCGCTCATTATCTGTAACTCTGTAAGACTTTCGCTGTTGTCTCGCAGGCTTTTGGTCGAAAACATGAAGTATGCTGGCGGCAGCCACTTCTTTATCGAGTTCCCGTTTATACTGCAAGGGGCCTTCCAGGGCCTGGTCGGTAGCGGCATTGCCGTGATTCTTTTGGCCGTCGTGTTGAACTCGGTGGCAGATGCTTTTCCGATTGTGGCTGCAAATTTGACTGGACTTGGAACGGGGTTGTTCCTGGTGGTTGTCTTGGTCACAGCCCTTTCGGGTTATTTTAGTTTCCGCACGGTGCGCGAATTCCTTTCGATTAAGCGCAATGAACAGGAATGATGATGCGTCTTGTCGTCTTGCTGTTTTGCTTGCTGCTTGGGTTTGGTGCTGAAAACGCCTATGCAAAGCCTGCTGCAAAAAACGCCAAGAGCGCCCCTGCGAAGTCGACGTCTAAGAATACTCCGGCAAAAAATGCTTCGGCAAAGAAGCCGACAAAATCGTCTGTAAAGGCTTCGTCAAAGAATGCCTCCAAGTCGGTGACTAAAAAGACGGACGCCCAGATTAGCGAACAGAAAAACGCCCTTAAGAAGTTGGAGTCGGACCTTGCAAAAAAACGCCAGGAACTAGCCCTCCTCGAAACCGAAGAAAAGGGCGTGCTGAACACGATTTCGATTCTCGACCAGAACCTGAATCAGACCCGCACTTACCTTTCGGAACTGACCAAGAGCGAGGTCATGCTGGAACGGGCGCTTGTGCAGCTTACGGCTGACATCGATTCCTTGGACCGCAAAATCGAGACCCGCCGCGAAGCCATGAAAAAGCGAATCCGCACGCTCTACATTAGCGGCCGCAATAGCGAAGCTCGAGTGCTTTACAGCCTGCTTACCCAAGACGGCAACCCTGACCGTCAGGTGTACTGGGTACACCACATTCTGAACCAGGACCAGCAAGAAGTCGACGCCTTGCAACAGCTGGTGCAAGAACGCGACGAGAAAATGCAAATGGAAAGCGAGCACCTTTCCGATTTGAAGCAGATGCGTTCCAAGAAGGCGGCCGAAGAAAAGGGATTGGTCTCGCAAATGAGCGGGCAAGAAAAAATGCTTATGTCCTTGAAACATGACCAGAACATGCAACGCCGTGCTCTCAAGGAATTCGAACAGAACCAGAAGACCATGCTTGCGCTCATCAAGAAACTCGAAGAAAAACGCAAGAAGGAAATTGAGCAGGCGAAGAAGGACGAAGCCGCCCGCAAGGCAAAGGAAAAGGCTGACAAGGGCAAAAAGAAAGACACGAAGGCGCCGGCAAAGAAGGTGGAAAAACCGAAGGTCACTGTGGCCGAATCGGTAAAGGGCCCCAAGTGCACGCCGCTCAAGGGAAACATTATCAGCCAGTACGGCTTGCAGGAACATCCGGTGCTCCACATTATGACTCGTAACCTAGGTGTCGAAATTCGCGGAAAACGGGGCGATGCCGTCCGTGCCGCAGCGGCAGGTTCAGTCGTCATGGTGGGCGAAATCGACGGCCGCGGACCCTCGGTAATTATCGAACACGAGGGCGGAACTTACTCCGTTTATGGTCACCTCAAGTCAATTCGCGTGCAAGAAGGCAAAGAAGTGCGAAATTGCGAAGAAATTGGCGAAGTGGGCGATGTTGCATCGCTAAATGGAATTAAATTGTACTTCCAAGTGAGCGAGGGTACACAGACCGTGGACCCCTTGCAGTGGTTAAAGCAGAAATGATCGAATATACGTTAAATGGTCCCGCCTCTCAAGAACGCGCCCGCATCCGCTTGATGTCGGCGCTCCGCGAGAACCGCTTTCCGCAGGCGATTTTGATTGATGGCCCTGCTGGAATCGGCAAGAAAAAACTCGCGATGGAAATCGCGAAGGCGCTCCAGTGTACCGATCCGAACATGCGCCCTTGCGGACATTGCTTTGGCTGCCGTATGGCAGACGATAGTGGTGCCACTGACGGCTGGGTCGTGCCGATGGAATCGGCCGAGGCTCACGCCCGCAGTTCCGACGATGTTTCTGCCGGCAGCAAGGCGAAAACGGTGGAAGACTTCAAGAAAGCCTACATCGAAGAAATCCAGAAGAATCCGTACCGCGTAGACGTGTTTTCGACAGGCGCCTTTATTTCGGTCGACTTGATGCGCATGATGACATCGAGCTTTGCCATGAAGGGCGACCGCGTGCGTACGGTGATCATTGCCGAAGCGGACCGCATGAACGAATCGGCGGCGAACGCCTTCCTCAAGACACTTGAAGAAGTTCCGCCGGACACGTATTTTATTTTGACGACCAATTCCCGCGAAAAGATGCTCCAGACGATTCGATCCCGCTGTCTGGCGCTCCACTTGTTGCCGCTCTCCGACGACGAAGTTCGGTCGGAAGTCTTGCAGGTCGCGGGCGAAGATTTTGATGAAACCTCTTTGACTGACGATGTCATTGGGCTTGCGGTCGGGTCTCCGGGCAAGGCACTTTACTACGCCGAACATGCGAAGGCCTGGTGCAAACTGGCCGCTGACTTTGTTGTGCATTCCCTGCGCGGGAATTACACCGACTTGTTTATGGAATTGGGCGAGACTTCGCTGAGCGATGCTTACGAAGCGAACCGATTCCTGGAAGTGCTTTCGTTCTTGCTTGCCGACTTGTTGCGCGAACAGGCGGGCGCGCGCTTGCGTATGCCTGAAACGACCACGTCGGTTGGACTTGCGAACTTTCCGCGGGTCGATGCGACTGCGTTGGAACTTGCGCTTGTCGCTGTGCAAGAAACGATGTCTAGAATTGAGTCACGCCGAGTGACGGCGACCATGAGCTTGCAGAGCTTGTCGCTTAAACTGTTCGAGGGCTACAAGTAATGGCTCAAGAAACGACAGATGTGGAACTGAGCGAACGCTTGGCTTCGGCAATGTCGAAGAGCCTGCGCATACCCCATGTGGTGGCGCGCTTCTTGGTGTCTCGAGGAGTCTGCACGGTGTCCGAGGCGCACCGCATGCTGTGCGGAAACGCGGGCGATGTGCTGGACCCGTTCTTGATGAAGGGAATGGAAGAAGCGGTTGCCTGGCTGCTGGACATTCGCGAAAAGCACGAAAAAGTTTTTGTATTTGGCGACTACGATTTGGACGGCATGTCGGCCGTGACGCTCATGACGCGAGCCTTGGCCGAGCTTGGCCTAGAATCGGATTGGCGCCTGCCGAACCGCTTTGGCGACGGCTACGGACTTTCTGCTTCTGCTGTCGAAGAAATGCATGAGGCGGGCGCCCGCTACGTGATTACGGTCGATACCGGCATTACCGCGAACGCCGAGATTGCGCTTGCCAAGAGCTATGGAATGTCGGTGCTGGTCATTGACCACCACCAGCCTTCGGGCGATGGACTCCCGGATTGCGATGTGCTTTTGGACCCGCACCAGGATGGCGATACATACCCGAATCCGGAACTCTGCGGCGTGGGAGTTTCGTACAAATTTGTTTGCGCCCTGTACTCCAAACTTTCGATGCCCGAACCGACCAAGTTCTTGGACTTGGTGGCGCTCGGTACGCTTGCTGACTTGGTCTCCATGACGCCTGAAAATCGCGCCTTTACCAAGACGGGACTTAGGTCTATTGAAAGCAGCCACTGGCCTGGCCTGCAAGAAATGTACAGCAACTTGATGAAGGGCCACGGTAGCGTGGGCGGCATCGATGTCATGTACAAGTTTGCGCCGCTCCTGAATGCGCCTGGTCGTATGGAACGCCCGGATCCGGCTCTCAAGCTTTTGCTCAGTCCGAATATGGCGACCGCCAATGCCTTGATGGCTGAACTGCGCGAATGGAACAGCAAACGCAAACAGAAAGAAGCCGAAATTACAGAGATGGCGCAAGAGCAAATGAAAGCCATGTATGGCGATAATTTGCCGACGGTGATTGTGGTTGCCGGAAACGATTGGCATGTGGGCGTCATCGGAATTGTGGCAGCCAAGCTTGCGCAAGAATACCACCGCCCGACTGCTGTGCTTTCGATTCAAGGCGGCATGGCGCATGCGAGTGCGCGTGCGGTGCCGGGCTTCAACTGGCATAAGGCTTTGTTTGAGTCGCGCGAATTGTTTGACCGCTGGGGCGGTCACGCCAACGCGGCGGGATTCTCGCTTTCGGCCGATAAGATTGACGAACTCCGCAAACGCTTGGAAGTCTCTGCGGCAAACCAGAATTATACCGGCACCGAAGAATGCGAAGGCGAGACGGCGCCTTGCTCGTACGATATTCGCATCTCGCTCAACGAACTGATTGTTGAGGCTTCGCAGTACATGACGCCGGGCGATTACGGCTCGGGCAATTGTGCAAACAAGGGCCAGCTGATTTCGATTCTCGACTTTATCGACTTGCTCGAACCATTCAGCGGAAACTTCCCGTATCCGACCTTCCGCGCCGACAACGTGAAAATCCACAGACTCCGTGAACTCAAGGGCGGACATCTGCAAATGGATATTTCGCAGGCGGGCAGCCGCGTGTATCCGGCGATTGGCTTTGGACTTCGCAAGTTCAAGAGTCTGCTCAGCAAGCCCGTGTCGGTGATTTTTGAACCCACCTGGAATTATTTTAACGACCGCAAGTCCTTGCAACTTTGCGTCAAGGCCATTGAGCCTTATATTGAACCCAACACCGTAAACGACTAGGATAACTAAAAATGCGCAACTTGCCGATATATTTCATGATTCTGGTTTTTGCGGGAATGCTGTTTGCACTCTCGAGGGTGCATCTGTATACGCCGGTGGTTCTTCCTGCTGAACCGGAGCCCGCCCCTGTAGAACAGGATGGCTTTACGGGCCGCGTGGTGATGCCTTCGCTAGACGATATCTATGTACTGGAAAATACGGCCGGCCGAGACCTCGTACAGTTTGCAAGGTTCTTGAAGGGCCGCGCCGCAGGCCTCCATTTTGCGTCGGCCGCTTACTTTAAGGCTAACCAGAAAAATTTGAAAAAGGATTCGCCCCATGCGATCATGGGAATCAAGCTGACCCTTGATTCCTTGGGCACGTTTATGCCCGAAATTCTTTTCACCAACGTACACGATGATAATTTTAAAGGCCTGGTGCTTTCGCAAATCCAGACCTATTGGCGCTATCCGCGTAGTGAAAGCGGACGCTTTGTCGTTTGGCTTCCAATCGCTTGGAAAACCGAATATTGATTACTTGCTCTTCAAGATAGCGAGCAGTTCGGCGGTGCGTTTCTCGATCAAGATGAACGCTTCGAACATACGGGCTTCGCGCCACTTCACCAAATACTTGGCCTTCCATTCTTCGGCCACTTCTTCGGGATCTTCATGGTGCGATTCGTTACGGTACCATTCTTCTTTCTTGATTTCCTTGATCATGTCGCCCATTTCGGCGGCCGGCTGCAAGGAACCCTTGCAAAGCAAGAGGGCACGCAAGTTGTCCAAGAGAATCTCGTCGCTCGGATTGTCGGAATCGTCGCGAGCGCAGTCCCAAATTTCGCCACGGTGGCGTTCCGTCCAGCCCATCAGGTGCTTCTCGGTGCGTGCGAGTTCGCCCTTGGCGAGCTTTTCTTCGACTGCTTCGCGCGGGTAATAGATGCTGTTCGGGTAGAATTCGATCATAAGGGGCTCCCTGGTTTGCCGTTAATGCCCGGGGCGGGACTTGAACCCGCACGAGGTTGCCCTCAAGGGATTTTAAGTCCCCAGTGTCTACCATTCCACCACCCGGGCTCGGGCGTGTCACAAATATAGTAAACAGAGCTGCAATTCCGGCCTTTTTGCAGGAATCTCTAGCAACAATTCTGTTATTTTTGGGATATGAAACTGTTTGCTCTTATTCTTGTTGCGTTTATAGTTGCACCGCTTTTCGCCTACGATGGCGATATGGATACCTACCACGAATTTAAGGAAGACCTTTCGCTTGCCCGCGACGGTTATATCGCTTGTCTGAATATGGCCATGGAATCGGCCAACGAAAGCACCGAAGGCTCGTTAGAGGGCTGGTTCAACCTCCGCGACAAGGGCGGCGCCCGCTCCTGGATGCAGCTAGATTTTGAAGCCCCTGCATTCAAGTTCCTGAAGATGGAAGAAGTGCCTTACGGCTTTAAACTGAAAGGATCTCACGGCCCGTACAAGATTGATGCCGAAATCCGTGTCGTTACCCGCGATACCGACATTTTCTACGACGTTAAGTACAATAAGGCGAGCAATGCTGCCGGCAAGGAAATCTTCGGCGAAGTATTCCGCAATGACCGCGTCGTCTTTTACGACGAAAGCACACCCTGCAAGCGCAAGGCCGTATCCTGCATTAACGAATACTCCCGCGGAACGATGGGCAAATAAAAAAAAGGAACCCGCGAGGGCTCCTTTGGAAATCTAGTCCGGTTTAGCGGAATTCTGTTTGGAAACTAAGTCCATCAACTCATCGGTTGTATACTCGTTCCCGTCATCACATTTTTGCTTGTGCTCGTTGATCCAATGGTCGTACTTCGCTCCGTTGGTATTCACGGTGTCGAGCTTGGTCTCGTAAGCATCCTTACAGTTGAGGGTTGTATTATCTGCCAACGTGTACTTGTTTGGATAATTTGTGCTGGCTTCGGCGTCTTTGGCCTGATTGGTGAAGTATTCCTTTGCAGAAGGACATGCTTCGCCGTTGGTTGCCGCTGTTGGGGCACATTGTTCGATGGTGTCTCCGACTAAAGCGAAAGACTTTGTTGTGGCGTACGCCATCTTTTTGAAATAAATCATCCCGTTGTCGCATTTGAATATGGAATCATTTCGGGCGGTGATGGTGCACGTTTGAGGCGGAACGCCGTAAAGAGCCTCGTTCTCGGAGAGTTCGGCCATGACGGTCTTTAAGTTTGGTCGGTACGAAGCGCAAGGCGATGGAGTGTAGAATGTCGAGTCCTTGCAATGAACCGATGGGTGCAACCCTAACGTGTACGGGTAATCGGGGTTGAAATAAGAAGAACTGCTGGGTATTTCGCTGCTAGACGAAGCCGGTTCCTGAATGTCTGGGTTAGCCGGTTGTTCCACGGAACTGCTAGAAAGCTCGCTAGGTTCGCCTGTCTGAATCTCGGAACTGCTAGAAGGAGTCTCGGTCTGCGATTCTGAACTACTTGAAACATCGTTAGACGCGTTCGTTTCCGGGTCGGGAACCGGTGCCACGGAACTGCTGGAATCGTTATCGCATGCCGCCCAAAAAAGGGATGCTATGCACAGAGCTAGTTTGCGTTTGCATTTTCGAATAGACATGATTGTTCTCCTTTTTTGTTTACTATGAATATATACAAAAAAAAGAGAACAGTGCAATTTATCTGTAACATTGCCGTGGACAAATTGTAAAAAAAGGAACCCTTGCGGGTTCCATTTTTAATTTTGTCTTATGTTAATCATCAATTATTTGATGATCAACATACTGTCATCCCACGCTTCGTGCTTTTCGAGGCCGAGGAGGTTCGCGGTCGTTGCAGCGATGTTAGAAAGACCCCAGTCGCCTTCCTTGAGACCGAGCTTGCCGCCGGTCACGTTATCGTAAAGGATGCAAGGAACCTTGTTGAGGGTGTGGCTGGTCTTGGCCTTGAACGTACCGTCCTTGTTGACCTTCGGCATGCCGGTCTTCTTGTCGATTTCGTACATTTCGTCGGCGTTACCGTGGTCAGCCGTGATGATTGCAACACCACCGAGGGCGTCGATCACCGGGAGGAGTCGTGCAAGGCCGATGTCCACGGCTTCGATAGCCATGGTGGCGGCGCGGAAGGAACCGGTGTGGCCCACCATGTCGCCGTTCGGGAAGTTGCAGCGGAGCGTCTGGTACTTGCCGCTCTTCAAGGCTTCGATCATGGCGTCGGTGATTTCTGCAGCCTTCATCCACGGGCGCTGTTCGAACGGAACAACGTCAGATTCGATTTCGAGGTAGGTTTCGCCGTCGAACTTGCTGGAACGGTTACCATTCCAGAAGTAGGTCACGTGGCCGTACTTCTGCGTTTCGGAGCAAGCGAACTGCTTGACGCCGGTTTCAGCGAGCCATTCGCCGCTGGTTTCCTTGATGGCCGGAGGCGGAACGAGGAAGCGGTTCGGGAGCTTGAGGTCGCCGTCGTACTGGAGCATGCCAGCGTAGCAGACGTGCGGGAAGCGCTTGCGGTCAAATTCGCTGAAGGATTCTTCTTCGAAGGCACGGGTGATTTCGATGGCGCGGTCGCCACGGAAGTTGAAGAACACCACGGAGTCACCGTCGTTGATGGTACCGACCGGCTGGCCGTCCTTCGCGATCACGAACGGCGGGAGATCCTGGTCAATAGCCTTGGTTTCGCCACGGAGGGTTTCGATAGCCTGCGTAGCGTTGTCGAAGTAGCGGCCTTCGCCGAGCACGTGGGTCTTCCAGCCGAGTTCCACCATCTTCCAGTTAGCGTTGTAACGGTCCATGGTAATCTGCATACGGCCACCGCCGCTAGCAATGCAAACGTCGAATTCCGGGCTGCGGAGTTCGTCGAGGAACTTTTCGAACGGGCCGACGTAATCGAGAGCGGATGTTTCCGGCACGTCACGACCGTCGAGGAGGATGTGCACGCGGACCTTCTTGAGGCCTTCCTTCTTGGCCTGGGCAACCATGGCCTTGAGGTGAGAAATGTTGGAGTGAACGTTACCGTCGCTGAAGAGACCGATGAAGTGGAGGACGGTGTTCTTTTCGCGGGCGTTGCCGGCGATTTCTTTCCATGCGTCGCGGCCGAAGATTTCGCCAGAGACGATGGAATCCTGCACGAGGGCGGCACCCTGGTTGTACACCTGGCCAGCACCGATAGCGTTGTGGCCCACTTCGGAGTTACCCATGTCTTCGTTGGTCGGCATACCCACGGCGCGGCCATGAGCCTTCAGGAGCACGTTCGGGTACATCTTGAAGAGGTTGTCGAGAGTCGGGGTGCGGGCTGCCTTGATGGCGTTGCCTTCGACTTTATCGGTGATACCAAAACCATCCATCACGATGGTTACGACCGGTCCCTTGATGCCGGGGAAATTGGAAAGCTTCTTGAGCATATTTACTCCGTGTTTGAATTTACGGGCGAAAATTTAGCAATTTCAACACTATATAAAAAAGCCCTCCCCTTGCGGGGAGGGCTTAAATTTGGTTTAGACCCGATTACTGGACCTTATAGAGCTTCACCTTGAAGGTGTAGTCGCCGTTGTTGCCTTCGGTCGTTTCGGTGAGTGCGAAAGCGTAGAAGCCGGCGCCCGTTTCAGCATTGTAGGCTGCGGTCTTTGCGACGTAGATCTGGTTGGAGTTCAGGATCATTTCATTCAACTGCGTGCCTTCGATGGTCTTAAACTTGAAGTCGCTCACGTAGGCGGTTGCCGGAGAACGATCCGGGTTCATGTCTTCCGGCCAGATATCCACTTCGTAGTCGTCGGTAGCAGGCGGAAGGTCACCATTGGTAATCGGGGTGACAAAGACGCCTGCGCCGGCGGTAGCGGAAAGTTCAGGTTCGTTTCTGGTGCCAGCCTTGACGAAGGTGATGTCTGCGGGAGAACCGGCAGGCACTGCAGTGCAAGTAGAAAGGCTGAGGCCCGGATTCATATTCGTAGACAGTTCAACCTGGCAGGAGGTCATGGGGATTTCGGCCTTCACAGGCTGCTGAGAAGTCGTGTCTTCGGTGCGGCAGTATTCGGCTGCATCGCGTTCGAACGGAATGACTTCGGTTCTCTGGTAATCCTTTACGCCGTCGTTAGCCGTCACGGTAACGACCAGGCTGAACGTACCACATTCGGTGAAACCCTGATCCAGCAGGTTGACGGACACATAGGCAGAATTCATGGAATTCAGGTCAATAGCATTCTGCGTCGGGAAAAGGATGGTGTTGGAGCTGACGGCTACGTTAACGCTAGCCATGTTGCTCGGGTCAGTGCCCTTTCCGACCTTATATTCGATTCCGGTGAAGGCTGTATTGAAGACGCTGTCCTGGGCTTCAGGGTCGCCGACAAAGTCTATGCCGAACTGGCCTTTGAATCTGATTTCGTCACCGGCGATTCGAGAAGAGAATTCTGTGACGGTGATGTTGGGGTCTTTCTTGTCCGGAACTACAATTTTGCCCTGCTGGTTCGGATCGGGTTCGGTAGAAGACTTGCTATCGCTTCCGCAAGCGATGAGGCCGAATGCGCCAATGGCGAAAACGGAACTCAGGATAAGTTTCTTTGCAAAAATCATGATTTTTCCTCATTAATTGTTTTTCTGCCCTTGAAAATAAACAAAAATGGGCTGAAATGCAATCAAAAAAGTGTAAATTTAAGCTAAAATGAAGCGAAAAACACGCTTTTTTGCGCAAAAAAGCGGATTTTAGTGATATAAATCTATTCCATGCCGCGAATAATGTCGCGGAGTCGTGCAGCTTCCTCGAAATCGAGGCGTGCGGCGGCCTCTTTCATCTGTTTTTCCAACTCTTCGATGCTTTCGGACCCCGAATTGTTGCGCCGTGCCTGTTGCGGGAGCGCCTTTTTCTTGCCGGGGCCTTTTTTGCGAGTTTTGCTGGAGGGCTGTAGCGGTTCCATAGGACGGATGCCGTTGCCGTCGTCTTCGTAGTCCTCGTCGACGGAATCGTCGCCGATATCCCCGAGGGGGTCGTTGATTCTCAGGTCGTCTTCGAGCTTGCGGGTCACCGACTTCGGGGTGATTCCATGTTCCTTGTTGAATTCTTCCTGAACGCTGCGGCGGCGAGCGGTTTCGGTAATGGCCTTGTCGAGGCTATCGGTCATGTTGTCGGCGAACAAAAGCACCGTGCCGTTCACGTTACGGCTTGCGCGGCCCATGGTCTGAATCAGGCTGCGGTAGTTGCGCAGAAATCCTTCCTTGTCGGCATCGAGAATGGCCACCATGCTCACTTCGGGCAGGTCCAAGCCTTCGCGCAGCAGGTTGATACCTACGAGCACGTCGAATTCTCCGGTGCGCAAGCCCCGGATGAGTTCGTGGCGTTCCAAAGTCTTGATGTCGCTGTGCAGGTAGCGTGCGCGGATGCCTGCTTCTACAAAGAAGTCGGTGAGGTCCTGGGCCATCTTCTTGGTAAGCGTCGTGACCAGCACGCGGTCGCCGTTCTTGACGACTTCTTCGATGCGGTACAGCAACACGTCCATCTGGCCCTTGATGGGAAACATCTCGATTTTCGGATCCAGAAGCCCGGTTGGCCTGTTAATTTGTTCGGTAACGACGCCGCCCGTTTTTGTCAGTTCGTAATCGCCGGGGGTGGCACTCACAAAAAGCACCTGCTTCGGGTACATGTACTCGAATTCGGCAAAGTTCATGGGGCGGTTGTCCAGCGCGCAAGGCAGGCGGAAACCGTACTGCACCAGCGTGGTCTTGCGGCTCTTATCGCCTTCGGCCATGCCGCCCACTTGCGGAATGCTCACGTGGGATTCGTCAATCATCAAAAGCCAGTCATCGCCAAAGTAGTCGATGAGTGTAAACGGGCGCGTGCCCGGAGCGCGGTTTTCGATGATGCGGGAGTAGTTTTCGATGCCGCTGCACATGCCGGTTTCTCGGATCATTTCCATGTCGTAGCGAGTGCGGCTGCTGAGACGGGCCGATTCCAGCACCTTGCCTTCCTTGTCCAGTTCGGCGAGGCGGTCGGTGAGCTCCATTTGCATGCGTTGCAAAATGCCTGCGCGGCCTTCTTCCTTGGTCACAAAGTGCTTTGCCGGAGCGATGGTCATCTCGTCCAGTTCCTGCGTGACTTCGCCGGTAACCATATTGAAGCGCACGAGCCTGTCAACCTCGTCGCCGAAAAGTTCAATTCGCAGGCCTTCTTCGTCGTAGCTCGGGTGAATTTCAATCACATCGCCGTGCACGCGGAAAGAGCCGCGTTCCAGGCTGAAATCGTTTCGCGTATATTGAATGCGAACCAAGTCGTGCAGAATCTTGTCGCGGTCGTAAATGTCACCCTTCTTGATGCGAACCATCAGGTCGAAGTATTCGCTCGGGCTTCCCAAGCCGTAAATGCAACTGACAGAGGCAACGATAATCACGTCGCGGCGGGTCAGCAAGTTCGCGGTGGCGCGCAGGCGGAGCTTGTCGATTTCATCGTTGATGCTTGCGTCTTTTTCGATGAAGGTATCCGTGTGCGGAATATAGGCTTCGGGCTGAAAGTAGTCGTAATAGCTGACGAAGTATTCCACCGCGTTATGTGGGAAGAACGCCTTGAATTCTTGATAAAGCTGGGCCGCAAGCGTCTTGTTGTGCGTCAAAATCAGCGTCGGCTTGCCCACGTTCTTGATGACGTTCGCCATCGTGAAGGTCTTGCCCGAACCCGTCACGCCGAGGAGCGTCTGGAACTGTTCGCCGTGCTTGAAACCTTCCGTTAATTCTTCGATGGCCTTAGGCTGGTCGCCTGCTGCCCCGTAAGGGCTCACGAGCTCGAAGTTCGCACGAGTCGGTGACTGGAACTGCTTCAAATGTCCCGGCAAACTCTGTTCGGGCGGTAGCGGTTTCGCTATCGGTTTGGCATACGGGTCGGGTGTAATAGTCTTGCGTGCGCGAGCCATGTGATATAAGAATAAATAATGAATAATCAAAAATTAGCAATAAATAAAAGGCTTCATTTTAATTTTATATTTGGTTTGTAATGGAATTGTTGAAAAAAATAGGATTGCTTTTGATTGCTTTCGTGGCGTTTGTCGCTGCGGCAACTGAAGATGCGTCCGAAGACGATTTCCAGCGTTATTCCGTGGTGCCTATTCTAGGGTATACCGAAGAGACGGAATTCCAGATCGGCGTGATGGCTCTGCTGTTTTTGCGCCCCGACGAACCGAATGGCAACGTTCCCGAAATCGGCCTTACGGCATATGGCTCGACGCGTGGTCAGCTGCAGTTGCAATTGGAACCTTACTACTACCTGTTCCACGATCAAATCAGTATTTGGGGACTGCTCAAGTACCAAGATTGGGTGGCTGGCTATTATGGTCGCGGCAATGATCCGGACATTGATATTTTCACCAATTTTAACCGCAAAAAATTTCAGTACGGCACGCGAATTGAATCGAGAATCGGGCTTCCGAAGGCGTTCAAGTACGGTGTCGAAGTCCATGCGGAATACACCGAAATTGATTTCGAAGTCGGTAAAATCGATGATTTGCCCGATACCCATTCCGGTTGGCGAAATGGCGCAGGCTATTTGCTGGGAATTGATACCCGCGACAATATCAACTGGACGCGGCACGGTTTTTTGGCCCAGTGGCAGCAGATGTTTTATAGCGACCGCTTGGGCGACTACACGTTTGACGTAGAATCGTTTGACTTGCGCGGGTATTCCAGCATGTCTAAAACGACAACGATGGCGTTTGGCATGCTGTGGCAGCGTGCCGATGGCGATGTGCCTTTTGACATGCTTGCTGGTCCCGATGGAATTTGCCGATTCCGCGGTGTAGAAAGCTTGTATTTTGGCGACAATCAGGCGGTAATCATGCAGGCCGAAGTCCGTCAGTTTATTTGGTGGCGCCTGGGTAGCCATGTGTTCTTCGAAGGCGGAAAATCGGGTCGTTACTTTAGTGAACTTGTTCGTAACGACTGGCACCGGTCCGTTGGTGTTGGCGCTCTCTTGGGCTTGAATTTAAAGCAGAATTTGTTTGCCCGTGCCGACTTTTCTTGGGTCGATTTTGACCATTTAGGCCTGTCTTTTTACGTTCGTCAAGCATTTTAGCGCAAAAAACGCCAAAAAAGCGGCTGGCTATGTGCATTTCGTCCCCAAATTAGGGTTATATGTCGCTTTTGTAATAATTTTGACAACACATTTGTTATTTTTTTCTATCTTTGCCCCAAAAAAGTTACGAGGTATAATATGAACGAAATGAAAGAAAAACTCAAGGCCTTCTTTATGTCTGATCTCGGTGTCGATGGCGACGTGCTTCAGTTCGATACTCCGCTTTTCGGTGAAGAAATTGGCCTGGATTCTGTTGATTCTCTTGAAATCATCTCCTTTGTCGATAGCAACTTCGGTGTGTCTATGACGGGTGTTGCCAAGGAAAACTTCCAGAGCATCGATACAATCGCTGCATACATCGAAGCTCATAAGGCCTAAAGAATTTAGCCGGGGACGCGTTCTCGGCTTTTTTTGTTTTTCTCGCATCCTGGAGCTTGGCAATAGGATGCATCTATCTTTGGAAAAAATATGACCCCTAATGACAAGCGTTGTGTAGTTACAGGTTTAGGCGTCATTTGTGCCGTCGGTAACAATGTCGAAGAAACTTGGAAGAGTGCCTTGGAATCTGTTTCCGGCATTCATAAGACAACTTCTGTTGATACAGTGAACTGCTATGCGGACTTGGCTGCCGAAGTCAAGTGTGACACCCTCGATGAAATTGACGCTCCCGAAGAAAAGGACCGCGTCTCGAAACTTTGCATCAAGGCTGCTAACGAAGCTTTGGCCGATGCAGGTCTCAAGAACTTTGGCGACGACCAGCGCGTGAGCGTGGTGATTGGAAGTTGCGTGGGTGGTGTTCTTTCGATTGAACAGTATCATCAGCATGGTCGCGACGCTTCTGAAATTGCCAAGATGCCTATCGCTTCAATCGCCTCCCAGGTGGCCGAAACTTGCGGTGCCGGTGGCATCGTGACGAACGTGGCTAATGCTTGCGCTGCCGGCACGATTTCCATTGCGGTGGCTTGCGATTTGATTCGCGCCGGCAAAGCGGACGTGGTCATTGCGGGCGGCGCCGATTCTTTTGCCTCGGTTCCGTATTCCGGATTCCTTTCTTTGCATGCCCTCGACGAAAACGGCTGCTCTCCGTTCAACCGCTGCAACGGCATTACGCTCGGCGAAGGCGCCGGCATCGTGATTGTTGAATCTTACGAACATGCTCAAAAGCGCTCTGCCAAGCAGTACTGCGAAGTGCTGGGTTCGGGTGTCACGAGCGATGCGAACCACATTACCGCTCCGCGTGAAGATGGTCTTTGCCTTAAGGAAGCGATCAACCGCTCTGTCAAGAACTCCGGCATTGCAAAAACCGATATCGGTTACATCAATGCCCACGGTACCGGTACGGGCAAGAACGATAACGCCGAAATGACCGCCTTCAAGGCTTACTTTGGCGAAGAAAACCCGACGGTGAGCGTGAGCTCGACCAAGGTGCTTACGGGCCACTGCCTGGGGGCCGCCGGTGCGATTGAAGCCGTGTTCAGCATCAAGGCTCTTACTACCGATACAGTGCTTCCGACCTTCCCGTACAGCGAAGAACAGTCTGCCGCCCTCAAGGAAAAAGTGGGCGACATGGACTTTGTGCAGAACAAGGCTCGCCACAAGGATTTGAAGTGCGTGCTGAGCAACAACGTTGCTTTTGGCGGCACGAATGCGGCAATCGTTTTCTCGAAGGAACCGGGAAACGTGACTGCCCAGAGCGCTGCAAACAAGAAGATTGCCGTGACAGGTCTTGGCATCGTGTCTCCCCTCGGCAACAGCAAGACCGCTTACCTTGAAGCCGTGAAAGCCGGCAAGAAGCCGGAATCGACTTCGGTCCGCTCGACGATTGCCCTGGACGACTACAAGGAACTCGGCATCAAGATGGCTTTCTACCGCAAGCTCGACAACCTGGGCCAGCTCCAGACGGTGTCCGGCATGCGTGCGCTGCAAGATGCTAACTTCAAGGTGTCTGACGAAAATGCCATGGATATCGGTATTATCGTGGGAACAAGCGAAGGCGGTCTTGGCGCCACTTACGATTTTGAAGAACTGATTGCTGAACTCGGCAATGCCGGTGGTTCCGCCTTCAAGTTCCCGCACACCGTTTACAATGCGGCTGGCGGTTACCTCTCTATTTGTTCGGGTATCAAGGGCTACGGCGTTACCATTACCACGGGTCCGCTTTCTGGCCTTGATAGTATTGGCTATTCCATGAACGTGATTCATGATGGTCAGCAGCAGGCCATGATGGCTACCGGTACCGACGAAAACCTGCCGATTATTACGGAATTTGCCCAGAAGCTTGGTGTGGCCGCAAACGATGTGGTGGCGCCTTTCGCTAATGCTGAAGGTTTTGTGGTGGGCGACGGCTCGGTGTCGATTTTGCTCGAAGAAGAAGAATATGCCAAGGCCCGCGGTGCCAAGGTCTACTGCTACGCGCTCGGTTTCGGCCATGGCCGAAAGAACGTGAAGTTCGGTAAGCTTGTCGGTTCTGACGAGGCTTTGGACAAGGCCATTGCCGACGCTCTAGCCGATGCCGGCATTACGGCTGCCGACGTGGATGCGGTCTGCGGTTTTGCAAACGGCTGCAAGAAGATTGACGATATCGAAAAGGGAGCCCTTAAGCGCGTGTTTGGCGAAAAGCTTGCGACGATGCCGCTCTTCGAAGTCAAGGAACGCACCGGTGAAGGCCGTGCGGGGTCTGCAGCCCTTGCCGCTGCCGAAGCTGCTCTCTTGTTGAGCGGTGAAATGGCTAGCGATAACGCCTACTTTGTGGCGGCAGATGATTCTGTCTCGACAAAGACGGTTGAATCGGCAAATCTCAAGAAAATTTTGGTTGTTTCTTACGCGACGGGCGGCTCTTATAGCGCTGTCGTGCTTGGAAAATAGTGTTTAGGAAGAAGGAGCTAGAATATGAAAGTAGCTTTGGTAACAGGTGCTTCTAAGGGAATCGGCAAGGCTTGCGCCTTGCGCCTTGCTCGCGACGGCTATACCGTCGTGGTGAACTACTCCAGTTCCGACGAGGCTGCAAACGCCACGCTCGACCAGATTAAGGCCGAAGGTGGTGACGGCATGATTTACAAGGCGAATGTCGCCGACCTTTCTCAGGTGAAAGTCATGATTCGCGAAGTCTTTAAGGCTTATGGTCGTATTGACGTGCTTGTGAATAATGCTGGTATCGTTCGTGACGAATACTTGATGATGATGAACCCGGAAACGTTGGACAAGTGCTTCGACCTGAATGTGAAGGGTTACTTCTACTGCGCACAGCAGGTTGCTGTGAAAATGTACAAGCAGAAGTCCGGCGTGATTATCAACATGAGCTCCGTGTCTTCGAAGTTCGCTCTTGCAGGCCAGGCTGTTTACAGCGCCACCAAGGGTGCAGTGAACTCCTTGACCCAGACGCTTGCCAAGGAACTGGGTGGTTTCGGCATCCGCGTGAATGCCGTGGCTCCGGGCTTTATCGCAACAGATATGATCGAAGCGATTCCCGAAGAAACCCGCAAGGGCTACCTCGAAAAGATTCCTCTGAAGCGCTTTGGCTCTGCCGACGAAGTCGCAAATATTGTATCTGCGCTCGCTTCTGATCAGTTCGCCTACGTGACCGGCCAGGTGTTCGTGCTCGACGGAGGTCTTTCTCTATGATGAACATTTACGAAATCAGCGAAAAGATTGCTCAGCGCCCGCCGTTCCAGATGATCGAGAAGGTCACGGAACTGGTGCCGAATGAATCTGCCGTGGGTATTAAGAATGTGAGCGTGAACGAACCGTACTTTACGGGTCACTTTCCGGGCACCCCGATTATGCCGGGCGTGCTCATTGTGGAAAGTTGCGCTCAGCTTTGCTCGCTCGTGATTGAAAAGCCCGCCGAAGATTTGGAAAAAAATCTCTACGTGCTTTTGAAGATTGACGGATTCAAGTTTGTGAAGCCGGTGATTCCGGGTGACCAGCTTGAAATCTCTGTCAAGAAGACGAAGGAAGGCGGCGTGCTGGTCGGTTTTGACTGCATCGTGAAAGTGAACGGCAACGTTCATGCGAAGGGCGCCCTGACGTTTACAAGCATCCCGAAAGAATCTCTCGGAAAATAATGAAAAAGAAGAACCCGCTGTTCGAACTTTTCATGCGCTTTTTCATGGTGGTTGTCATCTACACCGTGCGCGTCTATTTGCTTGTTTGGCACCGCCCGAAGGTGACCTTTGTCGGTAACACGGTAAAGTCTCCGCGCCTGAAGACACCGTCGGTGATTATTGCGAACCATACGAGCATGTGGGACCCCCTCATGATGCTCGCTATCTTTTTCCATCACAAAAGCATCGTGGTGGCTAAAGACCAGATTGAAGACCCGCATTTTAGTTGGGCGCTGACCCGCGTGAAGTGCGTGATTCCTTGCGACCGCTTTAACATGGACACCGAATGGGCCTTGCTTGCCAAACGTGAACTGGAAAAGGGAAACAACGTCATTATTTTCCCCGAAGGCAAGTGCCGCTATGACGGCTTGTTGAACGAATTCAAGACGGGTTTTGCGTTCCTTGCCCGCAGTACCGGCGCGCCAGTGCTTTCGGTGGGAATCGACGGCATTTATAAGCGAGGTCACCGCACACAAATTGTTGTGGGCGAACCTGAAAAGATTGAACGCGTGAAGGGAATCCCTTCTTCGAAGCACTTGGCTGAACGCAGCGAATACTTCCGACAGAAAGTCTGGGGGCTCAAGCAGCAGGCGTTGGGTAAGTCTGAAGTGGCTCCGCTCCCGGTCGCATCTGAAACTCCTGAAGAGGTCGAGGCATGAAGACTGGACTTGTGTTAGAGGGCGGTTCTCGTCAGACCATGTTCAGCGCAGGCGTGATTGACACCTGGCTCGACGAAGGGATTGATTTTAATTACGTGGCAGGTGTTTCTGCCGGAGCCCATGCGGCGGTGAATTTCATTACGCGCCAGCAGGGTCGCTTGCGCTTTATCGTGCTTCCGACTCGCTTGCAGAAAGGCAAGAAGTGGGCGAGCAAGTTCATCGGGATTCAGAAGGAATTCCATGCTTTGAACTATCTGGCTGCCGATGGCGAAATGCCGCTTGATTTTGAAGCGTTCCGTAATTCCAAAATCGAATGCGAAATCGGACTAACCTGTTGCGAAACGGGCCGCGCCGAATTCAAGAGCGAAAAGAACGACAAGAAGCGCTTGCTGGACTTGATCAGCGCCAGTTGCGCCCTGCCCATGATTTTCCCGATGGCGGAACTCGACGGCAAGCATTATGCCGACGGTTGCATTACCGCTCCGATTCCGTTTGAACGGGCGTTCGAAAAGGGCTGCGACAAGGTAGTCGCCATTTCGACCCATTATCCGGGAGAAGCGGTGACGGACTTTCGCAAGTACCGCGCGATTCTGAACCCCATGTACAAGCGCAAGTACCCGGACCTGTTCCGTGCGCTCATGGTTCGCCTGAAACGCTACGAAAAAATGTTCGTACGTATGGAAAAACTGGAAAAAGAGGGCAGACTTTTCTTAATTCGCCCGATTATCGACTTGTGCGACCAGTTTGACACCAATATGGAAAAGATGAACGAGTCCTATGAACACGGCGTAGAGATGGCAAAACGCCGCATGGACGACCTTAAAGCGTTTTTAGAAATTTAAATTTACATAGTAGGATTTACGGGGCGAGAAATCTTCATAGGAGGAGACTGTGAACTCTGCTGCCAAGTTTGTTTTTTGTTGTGCACTGTCCAGCTTTTGTTTGACAGCGTGCGGTGGTGATTCCGGTTCTGGTTCTGAAAATTCCAATTCAGAAAATTCTGGCTCCGAAAATTCTAGCTCGGAAAACGGTTCCTCTTCGAAGGAAGGATCGGACGCGTCTCGTGAGGTAGACGTCAAGTCTTCGGACGACCCGGTGATTAGGAGCGAAATCCGGGATTCCCGTACCGGCGAGACCATTGAAACCATTCAGATCGGCATGTATATCTGGCTGACCAAGAATGTGAACAGTAGCGGTTGGAGTACTTCCAGCGTTTGCTATGACGACGATAGCGAAAATTGCGATACCTACGGCAAGCTTTTTGAATCGTGGTCAGCCAGTACAGCGTGCCCGACGGGGTTTGATGTCCCCTTGAAAAGAGACTGGAAATGGCTTGGCAATTATAGCGCCAAGTACCCGACCACGGTTGATGCCCTGCAGTTGAATTACGGCGGCTTCTGTTCCGACAAATCGGGCTCGCTAGAATGCAAAGGTCTCGGGGATTACGGCAAGTACTTGGCTCAAGACGGCATTGCCGTGTTTACGCCGAGGTCTGCATCGCCGGCATTTGAAGAAGAACAAATGTTTGGCTATTACCAGCTGCGCTGCAGGACCTATACTTATATTGTCGAATCTAAAAAGGACTTGCCCGTTTGTGACTCCATTGGTAAAGAAAACCTAGGGCCATTTTATGTCGTGAGCGAACGGACCAACTACCGCTGCCTCGGAACCCGTTGGGAAGACGATTTCAGCGAAAGCTGCAACCACGTTGTTAAAAATACGGCGGTAACAATCAACGATACCATGTACATCTGTAAGTACAATTCCTGGCAGGTGGCCGATGTCTCCGATGCGCGCGAAAGCTGCACTGCTGCAAATGACTCGACGACCATGCTGTTTAACGGCGAGCGTTATGCCTGTGAAGATGGCTCTTGGCGTGAGTTCTCTGATATTGAAGATCGACTGGGCTATTGCCGCGGCAAGTTGAAGGGAACTTTCGGGACCATCAAGACTAAAGTGGACTCGACGACAAAGACTAAAGAATATTTCTGTAGCGATGAAGGCTGGCGCGTGGCCGAGATGACAGACCATGTGGGCGAGTGCGACAGTTCTCGAGTCTATTCGACGATTAACTACCATGACGTGGATTATGTCTGCCGCAATAACCGTTGGAATCTGTTGTCGAGCCTGGAAAAGGAACTGGGAATTTGCATCCCTCAAAGACAGGGTATCATTGATTCAACCGAAAGTGGTTACTCCTATATTTGTGATTCGGCCGATTGGCGTAGCACGGTGCTGAGCGACTTTATCGGAATGTGCGATTCCGCTAGAATCGATTCGGTGGCAAGACATGGCGGAAAGGGGTATCTTTGCAAATCGAATGGCTGGTCGCAGTTGAGCTCCTTGGAAAATGAAATCGGAGTCTGCACTAAAGGAAAAGTTTCTGGACTCGCCAAGACAGGCGAAGGGGTTGATTACGTCTGCACGACTTCGGGTTGGACTCGCGCAGTTCCTGCCGATATCGGTGGGGCCTGTGATAGTACAAAGCAATATAAGACCGTGAAGGTTAGCGGAACTAGCTACTACTGCAATGGCACGAGCTGGAGTACGATGTCGTCTATAGACGCTCAGCTCGGCTTCTGTACTGAAAAGATTCAGGGAAAAATCGATTCTACAGGCGAAGGTTCGTCGGTAGTTCGTTACTCCTGCGAATCGACCGGATGGAAGAAGATGACCGCCTTGGAATTCCGCTTCGGATTCTGCAATTCTAAAAACGACAGCACCAAAAAGGTGGTGCATGATTCCGTTTACGTGTGTAGCAAGAACGCCTGGAAACTCGGGACGATTACGGATATGTTCGGCGTCTGCGATTCTCTTGCCGCGGGCAAGACGGGCTCGTTCATGGGCGAGATGTATGGCTGTCGTAAAAAATCCTGGCTGAAGATGAGCGACTTCGAAATTGCTAATGGATTCTGCAGCGAAAAGAATGTTGGCGAAAATATCAAGGTCGGCGATCGGTATTATGAATGTCAGTCTTCCGGTACAACGATTGCATGGAGAACAACGACGGATTTTAAGTATGTGATGGGCCGGTGCCCGAGCGATACTCTCAAGTTCTACAAGGAATATAAGGATACTCTCTATAAATGTGAATATGGCAAGTGGTGGCAAGTCAGCATCAATGAAATTCATGGCTACTGCGATGAACCGGGAACGCCGAGAAGAGAGGTGGTGTTCAACAAACAGGAATATTTGTGCGATTACGAAAATGTACAACCTGAATGGCACAAGAAGACAATGATGGACTCGCTGCAGGGGTATTGTACCAAGAGTAGAGTTGGTGATACGGTAACCTATAAACAAACTCATTACCTGTGCGATATATGGGGTGAAGGCTATGGTTGGTCGTATGCAGATACGAAACGGTATATGGGCCAATGTACAGCTGCAAGAGAAGGGCACGTGATGTTTAACGGCTTTAATGAAAGCAAGTGCACCTCTGGCCGGTGGGTCGCCATTGTCGATGACTATATGACCGATAGCCGCAATAATAAAAAGTACAAGGTGATGACGGTCAAGAATCAGGTCTGGATGGTTCAGGATTTGAACTATGAAATGGCGGATTCCAACTGGGCAATGAATTCTAGAAGTGATGCTCGTCTGTATTCCTTTACTTCGGCAAAGAAGGCGTGCCCGTCGGGTTGGCGCTTGCCGACTAAAACGGAGTGGGAGAACTTCCGTTCAAACTTTGTGTCTTTGTATATAAGTGGAGAGCACTGCTTGTATGCGGGCAATTGGACCGAACTTAATGGACACACTGCTGATGACTTTTACGGAGTAGGTATTTATCCGACAGGATATGTGGAATCCTACTTGTCGGGTGGCTATCAAACGGTATCGCAATTCAAAACGACTAGTGGAGCCTATTTCTGGGCTTCAGATGGATCTTATATGGAATTCTCTCAGTACAAGATGTATGTGAAAATGGGTGGCGAGGTCGTGGGCGCTGCCGTAAGGTGCGTTAAGAAGTAAGGAACTTGTATGCCGATATTTGTTTTGTTATTTGCGGTTCTTTTGTCGCTTACGGCGTGTGGTGACGATTCAAAAAGCTCCACCAAACCGGCTGAAGAAGATCAGGAGCTGAGTTCCGGCGGACATGCGAATTCCTCGAGCTCGTATAAAATCACGAGTGCTACGAGCGTTGTCGACAAGGATGCAATCGATATCAATGATGACAATCCTTCTCGGGGAACAGTCGAGGATACTTTGACGGGCAAGACCTACAAGACATTGACTCTCGGCATTTACACTTGGATTGATGAAAATATCGTTGACAAGGATATGTCGGTCAAGAGCACCTGCTATGCCTATGACGACAAGAATTGCCCTGTGTACGGGCGCCTTTACATGCAGAAAAATGCATCGGATATGTGTCCGAGCGGCTTCAAGCTCCCGACGGTGAGCGACTGGGAATATCGATTCGAACGAGCCTCGGATAACCCGTTGGTATACGGCGGCGTGTGCTACAAGCGCGATACCCTGGAATGCGAGGGCCTCAAGGATTCCGCGATGTACCTTGCCTATGGCGACAGTGCCGTATTGCTGACACACTCCGGCAACATAACGGGCCTGCGCAGTGCCGATAACGGATTCTATTCTCTGCGTTGCGTGAAGTACCGCAGCATTGTGTACAAGATGTATGAACTGCCCGATTGCGACGAAGACCGCTCCTACAATTATCCCTCGGTTTACGTGGTAGACAAGGATTCCAGCTATTCGTGCTATAGGGGAAAGTGGACGGACGCTAGCCGCAGCCATTCCTGCATGGCGGGCGAAGAAGGCCAAAAGTACCTGGTGAACGGGGTGGTCTATATTTGCAAGAACGGTACATGGAATATGGCGACCATTTTCGATACCGATACCGAGTGCGGTAAGGATAACCTGTACGAAGAATATGTCATGAACGGCGTGCGTTATGCGTGCGTTAAGGAAGGAATGGTTCGATTGGGCTTTCCTGAATCGGAATTTGGCCTTTGCCGCCCCGAGAATGACGGTAAGATTGCACGGACGGAAGACGTGGTCTATATTTGCGACGAAAAAAATTATTCGAAGGTAGTCCAGTTTATGTCTTCCGATTACGTATGTCGTAAAAGCTGGGGCTGGGATACGATGACTCCCCTGGAAAAGCAGGTGGGTGTTTGCAAAGAATCCATAGAAGATAAAGTGGTGCTGGATACTGTGACACTATACAAGTTTAAGTGTGTCGACGGATCTTGGCAAGAAGTGAAACTGAACGAAGCCCTAGGCGAATGTTCCTCCCAAAATTTAGGGGACTCGATTAGCTACGTGGGAAAAACTTACCTGTGCAAGACGACCGGCTGGAAAGAAGTCTCTGACATGGAAAGGAGAATTGGCCGCTATTGCACCGACAAGAACCTGGGTGAGATGACGGAATACAGCGATCCGACGCTCATTACGCCGAACGGCATTACGACCTATATCTGCAAGAATGAATCCAGCTATGGTTATAGATGGACCAATGCATCGACCATTGAACTGGAAGTCGGCTATTGCCCCCAGGACACTAGCTTTTTTGCCGAAGGCAAGACTTCTTATTATAAGTGCGATAAGGGTGCCTGGAAATCCGTTACGCAAAGCGAAGTTCTGGGAAAATGTACGTCTGCTACTGGAATAAAGCAAACGTACCTGGGCAAGGAATACATTTGCGATACGACAGCCAGTATCAGCTGGTTTAGGCTGACGTCGCTAGATTCTGCCTTGGGCGGGTATTGTCGAACAGCAATTTTGAATACGAGCGTGATTAACGATAACATCGTTTATGTGTGCCGAAAGGAATCTAAATATGAAAAAAGTTGGGTAGTCGGCACCATGCTCGATTATATGGGAAGGTGCGATAAGAATACTTACTTGCGCACATTCAATGGCTTGGACTCAAGTCAGTGTACCTGCTACTCTTCGAGTAAATGCTACTGGAGGGCTATTCTTCTTGACAGCTTGATTGATACACGCGAAAACAATACTTATGGTAGGTACGGCGTTGTCTCTTTGGGAACTCAAAAGTGGATGAATCGTGATTTGCATTATACGTCGGATTATGCGGCCGATTGGCAGGGGAGACAGGTGGTAAAATTCTCAGGAGATCTTGGAGATGATTTTTACTATAAGGGGAAAGATGTCCTTGAACATTTGTCGACTATTTGCCCTTCAGGAACGCATGTGCCTTCTAAGGCGGAATGGCAAACTCTGTTCGATTATGCCGAAAGCCTGAATCCTGGCCTCGGTGTACGCGTCTTGCTTGAATGGAATCCCGATGCCGATTCGCTCGATAGAGGCTACGATTTGTATGGAATGAATCTTAAACGTGCCGGGTATTTAAACTTTGTTTCGGCTCAAGACACAGAGTTTGGTTATGGTGACCAGATGGATCGTATACAATCCTATTACTGGGTTTCGGATGGTGAAACTTCTGATAGTACGGCAAATTTTTTGCTAATCGATAGCTCATTTAAAGTACATTATAATAAATACGGCTTGAAAAAGGACGCTTATCGAGTCCGTTGCATTCTGGATTAGGTTTTTTACAGAGGCTTAAGGAGGTCAATATGCCGATGATTTTTGCACTGCTCTTGGCTGCGTTCATCTCGCTGGTGGCATGCGGTGGCGATTCTAGCAGCTCTACGAAGCCTGCTGCCGAGGACGAAACGGAATCTAGCGAATCTGGCTCTCTGGCTAGGGACCGCTCCTCCAGCTCGTGGGCGATGTCGAGTGCGGTGACGGTTATCGATGCCGACGCCAAGGATGTCCGCAATACGGAACATAGCCACGATTCTGAAGTTGATTCTGCGACGGGAACCTCCTTTACGACACATTCCGTTGGAATTTACACCTGGACCGAGCAGAACATCAATGTGAAATCCTCTGTGGCAAGAAACACCTGCTACGCTTACGATGATTCCAATTGCAACCCGTACGGAAGACTGTATCTCTCGAGCAATGCCGAAAAGGTTTGCCCCACGGGTTACACCTTGCCGACTGTTTCAGACTGGAAAAACTTGCTGCAGGCGGAACTGACGAAGACGGACTACGCGGGCATTTGTACCAAACGCGATACCTTGGAATGTACAGGTATCGGTGATTCCGTACGTTACCTTGCCAGCGATGGCTATGCCGTGTTGATGGACCGCTCCGGCTTGTTTGAACGTCAGATGGTCCGAGACAATGAATTCTATTCGCTGCGCTGCATTCGTTATAGGAGCATTGTGGAACGCATGGCGGATTTGCCCGACTGTGAAGAGGACAGCGACAACAACTATGCCAGCATTTATGTAGTAGATCGTGATTCGAATTATTACTGTAGCAGTGGCAAGTGGTATTCTTCTAGCATCAAGAGAGCCTGCAGGGAACAGGAGACGGGGGACAAGTACTTGATCAAGGGCTACGTGTACATTTGCAAGAATGGTAGCTGGCAATTCACGACGATTGACGATGTGGATATCAAGTGTAACGATGACAACCGCTACGAAGAATACGTGGTAAACGACGTGCGTTACGCCTGTGGTGATAACGGCATGGTTAAACTGACGTACCCGGCGACAGAACTTGGCTTTTGTAGCCCGAAGGTCGAGGGCAAGATGGCCGAAATAGATTCCGCGACCGCCTATGTCTGCGAAGACTTCTTGTGGAGAAAGGCGGAACTGGAAGACTATTACGGAAAGTGCGATTCGGCTAAGACAAACCAAATTATATCTTACAAGAACTTAGGTTACATCTGTTACAATAAATCGTGGAGAAGAACGACCGCGATTGAAGACGAATTCGGCGCTTGTACACCGAAGTTGCAGGATTCGCTTCGTGAGACCAAGGACCATTATTATTATGAATGCTATTATGAAAATTGGCATAAGGCGGATAACAGCCTGGTCCTTGGAAATTGTACTAGTGAAAAGGAGGGCTTGAAAATCCTCATTGGAACGAACGAGTATGAGTGTGTCAACAATACGTGGAAACAACATGACAAAATGAGTAGGGAAATCGGTTTCTGCACCACGCAAAATGTGGGCGCAAAAGGGGTGTACCTCGATACGATTTACTATTGCGAAGCTGACCGCGGCTATGGTTGGCAAAAGGCGACGGAATTGGAAAAAACACTGGGATACTGCCGCAGGGATACCTCATTTGTCGTAGAAAATTCCGGAAAATTCTATAAATGTTCTGGCTCTTGGAAAGAGGCGGCACAGAGTGATGTCCTTGGGTCTTGTAATTCCGCTAAAGGCGAAAAAAAGATTTTTAATGGCAGGGAGTTCGTTTGCGATACGACGGCCCTGAAGAGTAATGGAGCCTGGTATGCCATGACGGCTCTTGATTCTGCCTTGGGCGATTACTGCAGAACGGCCATTTTGGGAAAAGCGGTGAAACACAGTGATACCATTTACGTGTGCCGTGTCGATAGCGAATCAAAGACCAAGAAAACTTGGACTATTGGAACATTTGAGGATTATAGAGGAAAGTGCGATAAGGACAACCTTGGACGTCGCGTGTTTAATGGCGTAGATACGGCAGTATGCATTTATAATTCATGTAGCACAGTTCGTGAAAGAACTTACGCCTATAATGGAAAAGATACGGAAATATGTGGCAAATACAATATAACGGGATATTTTTGGGAATCGATCGTGCGCGAAAGCATCACGGATAAGCGTGACGGAGCCGTGTATGGCGTGTTGACTTTTGGTACGCAAAAATGGTTGAACCGAGATCTGCAATATTGGACCACGAGCGCTTATGGAAGCGATGGATATAAAATGAGAGAGAACCCATATGTATTTGAGCCAGACATGTATCACTCGTTTTACTATGTGTGGAGTGATGCTCTGGGTGGTGCAAATATTTGCCCCGATGGGACTCGGATCCCGTCCAAAGCGGACTGGAAGACGCTTTTTGAATTTGCGGAGAGTTTGAATCCTGGCGAGGGTGTGGTTTCTTTACTTGATGATGATTGGCGAGTGAGTAGAACGGGGAAAGATTATTTTAACCTTGGTCTAAGAAGAAACGGCTTTATGGATATGGATTATTATCCGCTTGGTAACGACCCTTTGGTTGGTTCGGCTGATTATATGTCTCTTTATTATTGGACGACAGATGCGGGAAAGACAACGAGTACGGGAAGCGCTGTTTACGTCGATACGTTGCTCAATGTCAATTACCAAGTTGAAGCGCTGAAAGAAGACGCTTACACCATCCGTTGCATTGTAGGTAAGTAAACGCGGGTCGTCTCTTTTAATCTCTGATGTTTAAACTCTCGCGGACGCTGGCGGGCTGCTTGCCGAGCAACTTGTAGAGTTTGCAACGGAAAAGCGGGATGGCGGCGATGACTCCTGCCGTTACGATGGCGATGGATAAGTAGGCGATGCCGGGTTGGTTGAATGTGCTGCGGAAGAGCAGGCGCATCACGAGCAGAATGTACCAGTGGACCGCGAGAATCACGAGTGCGTTGCGCGAGATGTTTCGCAGGATTCCTTTGACTGTTCGGATGGGGGCGATGTTTGGAATCTTGTCGGCTGCGACAAAGGCGGTTACAAGGCCTGCGATGCCGAAGAAGGAACTCGCGATGAATATCGGGAGTGATTTTCCGAGGATGTTGTTCATGATGCTGAAATTCGGGTCGGGAACTTCGAAAGCGGCGTAGAGAATGAACGCCGTGAAGGATGTGGCGACCGCAAGACTCCAGGGAATGCCTTTTTTCCCTTTCCCACAGAGTGTGTTGCGAATGGGGTCCTTGCTCAGCCATCCGCAGGCGAAAAAGAATAGTACCGTCAAATCTCGCTCGATTCCGAGAGGCAAGCGAATGTGGTTCTTGTACAGGAACCAACCACCTGCGAGGCTTATGATTGCGAAGACTGCGATAAACAATTTGCTTACGCTCTCTGTCTTCTCGGCCTTCTTATTGTCATGCCGCACTTGATGCGGCATCTCCTTTCTCGTTTGCGAAAAAAAGTGAATTGCAACCCATTGCACTCCGTAAAACATGAGGCTCACTGAATACAGCGTGAACACGAACCACAGCGGCCCCGACCCAATGGAAGATTTCCCAGCTATGAAAATCTTTGCCAAGTTCCAGTAGATGTAATCCCAAACGCCAGCAATTTCGGGACGGATATTCATCACCGTCATGCGCGGCGCTTTCGGGAAAAGATCAAAGTTGTAAATTACCGGGTCTAGCGCCAAGAACAACAGCGAAAGCAGAATGTAGGGAATGAGCAAGACGCGGGTTTTGTGAACAAGGTAACTTTTGAAATCAGGAAAGCGCCTGGTGCTGAAAAGCATTCCCGAAATAAAGAAGAATGCCGACATGCGGAGCGCACTCAAATGAAGTGTGCCCATTTGCGCGTATGAGAAAGATTGCTCCACATGGTACAGGCATACGAGCAACAACACGAATCCCTTGAATTCGTCAATCCACCCGATTCGACCCATTAATACCAGCGCCTCTCATCGGCAATCGTCGTCATCGGTCCGTGTCCGGGGAATACGACGGTTTCTTTCGGGAGCGTGAGCAGTTTGCTCTTGATGCCTGTGACGAGCGCATGGTCATCGCCGCCGAACAAGTCGCTACGTCCGCGACTGCCCGCGAACATGATGTCGCCTGGGAACAGAAGCGGCGGCACATTCTTCTGTCCATTCACTTCGCCCGGGTTTTCGCAGTAAAACGCGATGCCGCCGGGGGAGTGCCCGGCCACATGAATCACCTGCAAGCGAATGCCGGGCACCTCGACGGCATCGCCCTCGGCAAGGTAGTTGCCGAGTCCGGGCGAAGGCTCTCGCATCGGGAGTCCGTACATCTGGCTCTGTTCTTCTTGCAAGTCCAAAAGGAATGCGTCTTCTTCGTGCGCTTCGGGCTGCACGCCGTACTTGTTGGCGATGAATGCGTTACCCAGCACATGATCCAAGTGCAGGTGCGTATTCAGGAGATGGCGCACGGTCAAACCGTTCTGCTCAATATAGCGGGCGAGGGCTTGTTCCTCTTGCTCGCTTCCGGCGCTCGGGTCAATCAGAATGGCGTCGCCGGCGTCGTTACTTAAAACGAAACCGTTCACACCAAAGGAATTGAAGACGAAGGGTTTGAGATTCATATCGTTAATATAAAAAAGAAGGCCCGCGGCATTTCGCGAACCTTCAGTGTTGTTAAACGTTCGGGCTTAACCCTTGATTTCCCAAGTCGTGCCTTCCTTGGAGTCCTTGATGACCACGTTCATGGCGGCGAGTTCGTCGCGGATGCGGTCACTTTCGGCCCAGTTCTTGTTGGCGCGGGCTTCCTTACGGGCGGCAATCAGCGCTTCGATCTTGGCGACATCCACGCCGTCGTTGGCACCCTTCTTGGCATATTCTTCACGAGGCTGGTCGAGCTTCAAACCAAAAATCTTGTCGAAGTCGGCCACGAGGGCAGCCTTTTCGCCGTCATCGATATCGCTCTTGAGCATCGTGTTCATGATACCGAGGGCGCGGGGCATGTTCAGGTCATCGCCGATGGCGTCCTTGAATTCATTCTGGAATGCCTTGGCAGCTTCGCTAGTGATTGCGGTTGCCTTACCGATCAGCGGGTCCGTCTTCTTGTGCAAGCTCTTCAGGCCTTCCTTGGCGCCTTCCAAAGCTTCCCACGTGAAGTTCAGGTAGTTGCGGTAGTGGCTGCCGATGGCGAAGAAACGGTAGTCGAGCGGGTTGAAGCCGCGGTCCATCAACAGGGAAACTGTCAGGAATTCGCCGCTGGACTTGCTCATCTTGCCGAATTTCTGTTCGGTGGTGCCGTCTTCCAGCTTTTCTTCGCTAGCGGTGCGCAGGAATTCGCCGTGCATCCAGAAACGGGCGAACTGTACGCCGTTGGCGCATTCGCTCTGGGCAATTTCGTTCGTGTGGTGCACGCGGATGTGGTCGGTGCCACCGCAGTGAATGTCGAGCGTCGGGCCGTTGTACTTCATGGCCATAGCGGAGCATTCAATGTGCCAGCCAGGGAAACCAACGCCCCACGGGCTGTCCCATTCCATGGCGCGCTTCTTGTCCTTCGGGCTGAACTTCCACAGGGCAAAGTCGGTGGCGTTCTTCTTTTCGCCCATGTCGATGCGGCTACCTTTGCGCAGGTTTTCCACGTCGAGGCGGGCAAAGTCGGCGTAGCGCGGAAACTTGAGGCTATCGAAGTAGATGCCGTCGGATGTGCGGTAGGTGTAACCCTTTTCTTCGAGGGTCTTCACCAGGTCAATCTGTTCCTGGATGTGCTGCGTGGCGGGAGTCCAGCGGGTCGGTTCCTGGATGTTGAGGCGGTGCCAGTCGGCCATGAAAGCGTCGGTATAGAACTTAGCGATATCCCACACGGACTTGCCTTCGCGGGCGGCGCCCTTTTCCATTTTGTCGTCGCCGGAGTCGGCGTCGCTGGTCAAGTGGCCCACGTCGGTGATGTTCACGATGTGGTTCACCTTGTAGCCGTAGTAGTTCAGCGTACGCACCAGAAAGTCTTCGAAAATGTAGGTGCGGAGGTTGCCAATGTGGGCGAAATGGTACACCGTCGGGCCGCAACAGTACATGCGCACGGCGGGAACGCCTTCAGGAAGTGTGAAAATCTCTTTCTTACGCGATGCAGTGTTGTAGAATTGAAGTGCCATTTTAAGCCTCCGGTTAGTTAATGCGGCGCAACTTGCGTCAACGCGGCCAAAGATAGTAAAAGCTGAATGCCGCGGCAAAACAATTTTTGTTTTGACATGGCTGAGGCGCCTATCTTGCACTCCGAAGGAGTGCCATTATAGAATTATTTTACAGGATTTTCTTTAGTCCGTCGATGTCGCGGAGCAGGATTCTGCCCCTCTTGATTTCGACGAGGCCCTTGGCGGCGAATTCCTGGAGCATGCGGGCTACCACTTCGCGGGCAGAATTCACGTCGCGGGCGATTTCTTCCTGCGTTTTCTTGATTTCGTCCTTGCCGCCGGTTTCGTAAGCCGAAATCAGGTAAGAGGCCAGACGCTGGTCGAACCTTTTGAAAAGCATGAGTTGAATGGCCCAAATGGTCTGCGAATAACGCTCGGTCTCTTTTTCGAAGACAAAAGCTTTCACGTGGACGTTCGAATCCATCAACTTGGCGCACAGCGATGCCGGAATCACCAATACGGTCGTGTCTTCTTCGGCGGTGACCAAGGTCTCAAAGGTCAGCTGGTGGATCACGCAGGATGCCGTCGACACACAAAACTCGTTGGCGTGGGCGCGGTACAGGGTGATTTCACGACCTTCGTCAGAAATGAGCCCTACGCGAATTCCTCCGCTCAGAATAAAGATGATCCCGAGGCAAGAGGTCTTGCTGTTGTGAATCATCTGGTTCTTGCCGAAGCGCTTTGTAACGCAACGGTCCGAAACCATCGCCTTTTCTTCGGGCGAAAGATTCTGCCAAAAGGGCAGATTCGGAAGGAAGTGACTGAATGGACCTAAGCTCATAAAAGATGCACCTTCCTTGCAATATACAAAAAAGGTGCATCGCCTTAAGGAGGACAGCTTATAGGATCAAGTGTTTAGTTGAACATGTTTACAATCTGGTCTTTCGGGCGAACCCCGACTACGGAGTTGACGATTTTACCTTCCTTGATGACCACGAGCGTAGGGATGCTCATGACGCCAAAGAAAGACGCCAGTTCACCCTGTTCGTCCACGTTTACCTTGCAAACCTTCACCTTGTCGCCATGTTCTTCGGCGATTTCGGAGATGGTGGGCGAAAGCATGCGGCAGGGCCCGCACCAGGGTGCCCAAAAGTCAATCAGAACAGGCTTGTCGGAGTTCATGACTTCTGCTTCAAAGTTGCTCTTGGTGATGTTCATTTCGGTCATTTTTTACCTCTCTTTGTTTTTATTCTTGTTTACACCTATATTTTACCTAATGTGCGCCCGCTTATCTGTGACTAGGTCACATTACCCGAAAAATTTTCTAAATTCGGCGCCATGATTTTTTCCGAGATCATTAAGGAATCTTACGAACCGAGGGAATATCCGGCGCTGGCCCAGCTTTCGGATGAATGGCTGCAGACGCGCCCGTTTTGGGGATGTAAGGTCTTGGTGGCGACACCGATTTTCAGGAATACGCTGGTAGAATACCGCGCGCTGATGGCTGGCGGGGCAGACCTGTATGTGGGTTATTCCGTTGGATCGTCGGGGGCGGCCATGCCTTGCGACAAGAAAATCGTCGAATTGATCAAGGAAAAAGAAATCCCCGTGGTGACTGACGAAGACATCAAGAGCGGTAAAGTCGCCGATGACTTTGACCTGGTTCTAGATTGTGCCGGTCAGTTTGCTTTTTGCCACCCGAAAAAGGGCTTTGTGGAACTCACCCGCAGTGGAGTACAGTTCTATACGAATTCGGAACACCCGGTGTATGTCGCCGATAGCGGAATCGTCAAACGCATCGAAACCGTGCTCGGTACAGGCGATGGCTATTTCCGCGCGCTGGAATCGCTTGGCCATACCGATTTGGAACAAAAGTCCCTGGTCGTTTTTGGTAGCGGCAAGGTTGGTTGCGGTATTGCTTTGCACGGTGTGCGCCGCGGCATGAATGTCTGCACCATCACCAACACCCGTAACGAAGATTCCAACTCGAATTTCAGCAGAGTCCTGTTGAACAACGAAGTGCAAATCGAGGATTACCTGGACGACGATAGGGTGGCTGACGTGATCGCCCACGCTGATTTTGTGGTGACTGCGACGGGACGCAAGAATGCGTTGACCTTATCTGCCGTGTCGGCGATAATTTCAAACGTCAAGGCGGTGGTCGCGAATATGGGTGTCGAAGACGAATTCGGTGAACTTGTTCCCGATACAAGAGTTCTGAACAGAAAGTCTCCCCTGAATTTTGTGCTGGATGAACCTACGCACCTCAAGTATATCGATACAAGTCTCGCGCTGCATGCGGCCTTGGGTGAACGCCTGCTGCAAGAATGCGCCGAAGAGGTTTGCCCCTTCAAGGGCGTGCAGGACCCGCCCAGCGAAATCGAACAACGTTTGTTGGTAACGACTATCCAGAACGGGGCGATTGGCCCTGAAATCTGCGACATGATGCGCTAATCGCAGTGCAGAAGCGGGCTGTATGCTTGCATTCTATGTAAAAAGTTCAACCTTTGTAAATAAATTCTTGCTTTTTTTGCTTTTTTAAGGTATAATTGCAAAAGAAAGTAAACAAACGAGGTTGTATGAATCTGAAGAAAACATTTGCAATGGCTCTCGTGTCGGCTGCTTTCGCCATGGCACAAGAAGCTGCCCCTGCAGCAGCCCCTGCCCAACAGGCCGCTCCTGCTGAAACCGCTCCGGCTGCAGAAGCCCAGCCTGCAGCAGCACCTGCCGCTGAAGCCCAAGCTCCTACAGAAGCTGCCGCTCCTGTTGCCGAAGGCGCTCCTGCTGCAGAACAACCTGTTGCCGAATCTGCTGTTCCGGCCGAAGAGTTCAAGCCTGTCGCTGAACCTGTTCCTCAGCCGGCACAAGAACCCGCCCCTGCTGCCCCCGCAGAAACCGCGAAGCCTGCAGAACCCGAACAGGTTGCTGCTTCGTCTGATGCCCCCCAGGGTCCGCAAGGTGCTCCCGAAGGCGTGCGCATGGGCCCGCCCAAAACGCCTTTTACCGTCATTCACGGAAGCGCTTACAATACTGTCTTGAACGAAGCCGCTGGCGACAACGTCGACCTTCTTTTGGACCGTCGCTTGACCAAGTTCTACGGACAGAAGTTCTTCTATATTGAACCCGCTGGCGAACGCGGTGTTGTTTCGCTCGGAAACTTCTTTGGCGCCATGGATATCTCGGGCGATGTGGGCCGTGCAACCCTCGGTTACACCAACGGTAGTTTCGGTGCCGAAATCCGTGCCGGTGTCGGCAAACGCTACTTCGACAACGACAACGTCGAACAGAAGGTTTCATATAACGGAAATGACTTCGGTGTTACTTTGTCTCAAATGCTCGGCGGCTATGTCGTCACCTTGGGCGGCGACTGGATAACCGTTGCCGAAGAAACCGACACGGATCCTAAGGCTCCGCGTGCGCCTACCACCGAAGAACGCTATCGCGATCTTACCGCGACCCTCGTGGTTACCGATGGCCCGTCTGCCCGTAAGCATTTCTGGTCTGCCGGTGTGAACTTTACCCGCCACATCAATGAAATGGAAGTGGCTGGTTCCCTCAAGAACGAAAATCCGGACTCCTATATCGGTGTCGTTCCGTTCTTCAACTACGGTACTCCCGCACTCCAGTCGGAACATGCAAGACTCTTGCTCGGCTTGAACGCTGCGGTTCCTACCATTATCCAGGATGAATACATTGTCCGCGACACCACCAGCGGGGCATCCGCCAAAAAGAACATGACCCATGTGGGTCTTGCGCTTACGCCGAACGTGGTGGGCGAAGTTCTTCTGGGTGAATCGGTCATGCTCTTTGGTGAAGCCGCTTACCAGTGGGAAGCCGTGTCTTACACCAAGGGTGAAAACATGGAATCCGGCGACTACAAGGTGCTCGAAAGCGTGGCCGATAAGGTTCAGGCGACAGTCGGTTTCCGTTACCAGTACAAGGACTGGGCTGCCTGCGAATTTGCCTTCGGTGACAAGTTCTTTACCGACACCAAGTCCATCTTCAATGGTGAAGGCGTGTTCGTAAGTTTCGGCGGCTTCATCTACTTCTAGTCGGTGCCTCCTTTTTCGGACCTTAATGGTCCAAATGGAGTATGTTTTTATGAAAAAGGTAACCTCGTTCGGGGTGCCTTTTTTCTATTTTTCAGCCCACTATGGCAAAAATTCTCTTTAAAAAACAAATGTCTTCCGCGGTCTACATGTTCCGCGTCGAGGCCCCGCTGATCGCTCAAGAGCGTAAGGCCGGCCAGTTTATCATCCTCCAGACGAATAAGGACAACGGCGAACGCGTGCCTCTCACCATCGCCGATGCCGACACGACTGAAGGCTCTATCACCCTGATTTTCCAGACGGTTGGCAAGACCACCACCGAACTTTCCAAGTTCGAAGTCGGTGACGATATTCCCGTGCTCGTGGGCCCGCTCGGCTCTCCGACCCACATCGAGAATTTTGGCCACGTGGTTTGCGTGTGCGGTGGCGTGGGTATCGCCCCGATGCACCCGATCGTTCAGGCCCTCAAGGCTGCAGGCAACAAGGTCACCATCATCATGGGTGCCCGTAACGAAAGCCTGTTCCTCATGAAGGACGAAATGACCGCTCTCGCCGACAACATCATCTTCATGACCGACGACGGTTCTTATGGCCGCAAGGGTCTCGTGACCGAACCGCTGAAGGAACTCTGCGAAGACACCAAGGGCAAGCCCGACATGGTGATCGCTATCGGTCCTCCGATCATGATGAAGTTCTGCGCCCTCACCACCAAGCCCTACGGCGTGAAGACCGTGGTGAGCCTCAACAGCATCATGGTGGACGGAACCGGCATGTGCGGTGGCTGCCGCGTGACTATCGGTGGCAAGACCAAGTTCGTCTGCGTCGACGGTCCGGAATTCGACGGTCACGAAGTCGACTGGAACAACATGCTCCAGCGTATGGGCGCCTTCAAGCCCCAGGAACAGGAATCTCTGCACCGCTTCGGTGCAAACGATGGCCACAAGTGCAACATTGACAAGATGGCTGACGCAAAGGCCAAGGAGAGCAAGTAATGTCTGAACATTTGACTCGTGAACAGTTGGACGCCGCCGCCAAGGTGGAACTTGAAAAGATTAACGCCCTCCCGAAGCCGCTCAAGCCCAAGGACAAGACTGCCATTCCGGCTCAGCCGATGCCGCAGCTTGAACCCAGCTACCGCGCACGCGTGATGGAAGAAGTGGCTCAGGGTTACACCGAAGCCCAGGCTATCGTGGAAGCTAACCGCTGCCTCGCTTGTAAGAACCAGCCTTGCGTCGAAAGCTGCCCGGTGCACATCGACATTCCGGCCTTCATCGCGAAGATCGCCGAAGGTGACTTCAAGGCCGCTATCGCCAAGATTAAGGAAACCAGCTTGCTCCCGGCAATCTGCGGCCGTGTTTGCCCGCAGGAACGCCAGTGCCAGATGAACTGCACCATGGGCAAGATGCACAAGGACGTGAACCAGGCTGTGGCAATCGGCCGCCTGGAACGCTTTGCTGCTGACTACGAACGCAACAACGGTGGTGCCTCTGTGCCGGCCGTGAAGCCCGCTACCGGCAAGAAGGTGGCCGTGATCGGTTCCGGTCCTGCCGGCCTGGTTGTCGCTGCTGACGTTCGCCGCGAAGGCCACGATGTGACCATCTTCGAAGCTTTCCACAAGCTCGGTGGTGTGGTCCGCTACGGTATTCCTGAATTCCGTCTTCCGAAGAAGATCGTGGACAACGAAATTGAATCCCTTGCTGCCATGGGCGTGAAGTTCGAGACAAATTTTGTCATCGGCCGTACCCGTAAGCTCAAGGACTTGATTGAAAAGGATGGCTTCGATGCCGTGTTCGTCGGTACCGGTGCTGGCCTCCCGCTCTTCATGAACATCGAAGGTGAAAACCTGGTCGGTGTGTTCGCCGCTAACGAATACCTGACCCGCGCAAACCTCATGCGCGCCTATGACAAGGAACATGCCGATACTCCGATGTGGCCCGGTAAGAACGTGGTCGTTCTCGGTGGTGGTAACGTCGCTATGGACGCTGCCCGTATGGCTCTCCGTCTCGGTGCCGAAAAGGTCCGCATCATTTACCGCCGCAGCATGAACGAACTCCCGGCCCGTAAGGAAGAAGTTCTCCATGCCCAGGAAGAGGGTGTCGAATTCTGCGTTCTGCAGAACCCGGCCAAGATCCTTGGCGACGAAGCCGGCCACGTGCGCGGCATGCTCGTCGACAAGTACGAACTCGGCGAACCCGACGAAAAGGGCCGTCCGCGTCCGGTCAAGGTCGAAGGTGCAAGCTTCGAAATCGAATGCGACACCGTGCTCGTTGCTATCGGTAACGGTTCCAACCCGCTTATCAGCAACACCACTCCGGAACTCTCCGTCGACAAGAAGGGTCACATCCTTCTCGAAGATGCAACCGCCAACAAGACCTTTATGGAAAAGGTCTACGCCGGTGGCGACATCGTGCTCGGCGCTGCAACCGTGATCCTCGCTATGGGCGAAGGTCGTCGTGCTGCTGCGGGCATCAACGAGTTCTTGAAAAAGTAACCGTTGCGATACGGCGTCTCCCCATAGAGGATAACTCCACTAAGGGGCGATGCCCCAAGTGTCGTATAGCTCGCCCCCTCACATACTAGTTGTACGCTACGGGGGCTCGGCTCCTGGTCTCGCTAGGTTCCTTTTCCAATAACGGAAAAAGACTTCTAGCTTTGGCTGAAAACAACCCCGACTCGCAAGAGCCGGGGTGTTTTTTTTATTGATTATTTGTTTTGTTTACCACTTAAAGCCGAGACGAGTATAAACTTTATTGTCGTCTCCAAATGTCCATTCGAGTGCGAAACTTGTAAAGCGACCTTCGTATCCTAAAATCGGGGTGAAAGAATACTGCATTTTTGCACCTCGCAAGAAATGCTTGTGAACATTGGCGTGATTAGATGGATTGGGGTCGTTTAAGTCGCTGCCTGTGTCAGTGCCTTTCCAGAACCAACGCTGATGCATGCCCATTGTCCATTGCTGGTCGAATCTTGAATAAAGTAACCAATCAATAATTTGGCTGTTTGGACCGCCTTGATTTCCAAGAGGTACTTCCAGATGCGCTAATTGAGCCGAGTTGCTATTGAAATGTGTATAGACATATGGTTCAATGCGGGAATATTCTGCGAGTGTGCCGAGTTCCAGTTGGTGTGCTTTGAAGTCTAAATTGTGTGCGATTTGTGCGCCAATCATCCAGGCCCACTTAGACTGTACATCTTCATTTTGAATGAGTTCTACGGGACTTTGCAAATCGTCTAGGAAAAATTCTGTATATAAACGCGCACAATTCAAAAGTCGATAGTTTATATCGAAAGAAATTGCCCCGTTGTTGGAACTTTCTGTGTAGTTTCCTTTTTCCATAAATAGAGGAATGATTGGTACAAAAAGCCAGATGTCATTGTCATCGTAAACAACTTGTAGTTCGCTAGCACCAACAATAAGGTTCCCGAAATTTAATTCATAGCGGTGCCCGTATAGATTTCTTGCGTTTTTGTTTTCTTCGTTTACATTGCCTTTGAAGATGCGTAAATCACCATAGACGGAAACGACGGTCAATGGTCCCGCCTGTAAGTCTAGGGACATTGAGTTGAATGGCAATGAAAATTGGTTCAATGCGAGGTTGTTGTAATAGCCTGGCCCCCAATGCATCACGTCACGGCCAACGTCAAATCGGGCAAACCCCATGTTGAGAGACATATGGCCTCGGTAACGAGCGTAACTGGTGTATTCAATACCATCATTGCTTTCTTCGCTTTGGAGATCGATGTATTCTCCATCGAAAGATTGTGGATTTTGAGAAGAATGACCCTCGGAGTATATTCGTGCGTCTAGAACGAATTCGAGTGAGTCAACATAGCCTCGCATATAGAGGCCTCCGTCGATTCCGGGCCAAATCGTGTCTCCAAGCGATTCTCCCCCTCGATAATCTATGCCGCCGACGGGACTTGTTGCGAAGAATACTCTGCTGGATTCATATTTTAGCAAAGCGTCCTTTTCTCGTTGTTCCGCGTTTGCTCGCCAAGCGGAATCTCGTTGTGGATAATGAAACGCCTGGTTTGAAGATGTTGTTGTCAGTCGATGAAACTCGAACAGCATCGGTGCGGTCTCTAATAGTTTTAGATTATACCGCTCTGGCGAAAAAATCGGACTTGCAAAGGCTATAGCCTGAAGTAGTAAAAATGGGATGAATCGCTTCATAAATAAAATTGAGGTGTTTTTTATAAAAATACCTCTTTTAAAGAGGGCTTAAACCGCCCCCTTTAGTCCCGAACTACATTTTTACACATTTTCAATACTTTTCTGATTTCGTTCTTTCTAAGTTGTCCTTATATATGTAAATTGTTGAATAGATTATAAATTGGGTAATTATGCATTTTAACTCGTTCATTATCTTTGGCGGTTGCGGTTTTATCGGAACTCACACGGCGCATTTGCTCCGCGAAAAATATCCTGATGCAAAGATTTATATTGCAGACCTTCTTGCAGATGGGTCTGAATATTCTCAAAGGATCGATGTTCGTAACCCTATCGATATGCAGGGCGAGTTTGACAAGGAAACCCTCATTTTTAATTTTGCGGCGATACATCGCACTCCTGGGCATCCGGATTATGCCTATTTTGAAACTAATATTCGTGGGGCTGAGAATGTCTGCAATTTTGCTCGTAAGCATGGCATAGAAAATATTGTGTTTACCAGTAGTATTGCCCCTTATGGCGCTGCAGAAGATCTGAAAACGGAAGAAACTTTGCCGACTCCGAATACACCGTATGGCATTAGTAAACTTGTGGCGGAAAAAATCCATCGTGAGTGGGCTGCCGAAGATGCTAGTCGTAAATTGTCTATAGTGCGTCCGGGAATTGTATTCGGCACTGGTGAGAACGGCAATATGACTCGCCTCTATAAAGGACTGAAGAGCCGTAAGTTTGCTTATGCTGGCCGCAAAGATACAATCAAGGCTTGCATCTATGTGAAAGACCTGGTTCGTGTAATGCTTGCTATGGCCGAAAACGAAAATGCGGATCGTATTCAGTTGCATAATTGTTGTTATTATCCTTCGTTTACCATTGAACAAATTGCCAACACCATGCTTAAAGCAACAGGCATGAAACGTTGGATTCCCTTTATTCCACATAAACCGATGATGGCGGCTGCTACCGTTTGTGGTGTACTTGGCGGACTTGGCCTTGGTATTTGCCCTGCCCGTGTGAAGAAACTGATGATTAGCACGAATATTGACGGGCAGAAACTTGCGAAAAATTATCCATTGACCTATACTCTTGAAGAAGCTTTCAAAGACTGGTATAAGGACTGCGATGGAAAGGAGCTGGTGTAAGTGAAGATTGCGATTGCTCATGAATGGCTGACTAATATGGCTGGTTCGGAAGCCTGTGTTTTGAATTTCTGTCGTGTTTTTAAAGACGCTCCTATTTTCACGACTGTTTTTGCTCCTGAATTCATTGATTCTGAAATTAAGTCGCATAAAATAATTACGAGTTTTTTGCAATTTGGAAGAAAAAGTGTAACGGGACACCAGAAATATTTTCCCTTAATGCCTCTAGCTTGTAATTTGTTGGACGCAAAAAAATATGATGTTATTCTTTCTAGTAGTCACTGCTGCATTAAGGGGATAAGAAAGGGAAGAAATACAGTTCATATTTCGTATTGCCATACGCCAATGCGTTATGCATGGGTTTATGAAGAAGAATATTGTAAAAATATGAAGCCGCTAAAGCGTTTTCTCGTTAAAATGCTTTTGACGTATATGCGCTGGTGGGACTTTAGACAAGTGAAGAATGTGGATTATTTTATAGCCAATTCTAATCTTGTGAAAGATCGCATCAAAAAATATTATAAACGTGATGCTGTTGTGATTCCTCCCCCTGTTCGCTGTTCTCGTTTTTCTGTATCGGAAAGAATCGGCGATTATTATTTGGCGTTTTCTAGGCTTGTTCCTTATAAACGATTTGATTTGGCTGTTGAAGCGTGTTCAAAAATCGGGAAAAAGTTGATTGTTATCGGAGATGGTCCGGAGAAAGAGCGTCTTGAAAGAATGGCTGCACCTTGTGTGACGTTCTTAGGGTATCAAGACGATGAAACTGTGAATAAGTATGTTGCTGAATGCAAGGCACTTTTGTTCCCTGGCGAAGAAGATTTTGGAATTGTACCTGTAGAGGTGATGGCTGCTGGCCGACCGGTAATTGCTTATGGGAAGGGCGGTGTACTCGATTCTGTCGTGGACGGAAAAACTGGCGTGTTCTTTAAGGAACAGACTGCTGAGTCTATGATAGAGGCGATTGAACGCTTTGAATCAATGCAATTTGATTCAAAAGAAATTCGAAAACATGCTTTGACATTTGATGAAAGTGTTTTTTGTGAACGAATAAAGGCTTTTGTTTGTAACGCTGTAAAAAAGAATGGATGATTGGTTGCTAATCTTGGAAACTTTATTTAATGGCTAGAATTTGCATAAATGGTACTTTTTTAAGCGAAAAGCGAACGGGCATATATCGCTTTGCTGAAGAAATTATAAAGGCCTTGGATTTGCAGGAAAACAAAGATGAGTTTGTTTTGGTTGTTCCTCCAAAGACTGAAATTCCGTTTAAACTGAAATACATAAAAGTTGCTGAATTTGGGGTGAAAAAAGGTATTATATGGGAGCAGATTTTTTTTGCCTTATATCTATGGATTCATCAAGCGATAGCGCTGAATTTATGTAATGTAACGCCGGTACTTGCTCCAACGGGCTTTTCTGTAATACATGATATAAGTTACAAGGTGAATCCTAAGTATTTTAATCATTTCTACGGAAAACTTTCTAGAACGTGGCATTGCTTTCAATATTGGGTAATATCACATTTTTCTCGACGTATTTTTACGGTATCGGAATTCTCAAAATCGGAAATAATGAGGGTGTACCATGTTTCGCCCGAAAAGATTACTGTGACTCCAAATGGTTGGCAGCATATGCTTTCAATAAAGCCTTCGCCGCATGAAATCCTGAATCGATTCAACTTGCAATCAAAGCGTTATTTTATGAGTTTGTCAACCATTGCTCCTAATAAGAATTTGAAATGGGTTTTAAATGCTGCGCGAAATACCCCTGATACTATATTTGCGATTGCGGGTTCTTTAAATCCTGCGAGATTTGGGGAGGATTTAAATGTAGAAGGTCTTGACAATGTAAAGTTTCTTGGTTATGTAAGCGATGGGGATTTCGTGACCCTAGCGAAAAATTGTAAAGCTTTTATTTTCCCGTCGTTTTATGAAGGTTTTGGAATCCCTCCATTGGAAGCTATGAGTGTTGGAGCTTCGGTTGTAATATCAAACATTCCTGTTTTGAAGGAAATTTTCAATAATTCGGCGTACTATATAGATCCTTATGAAAAAACAGGAAACTTAGAATCTTTGCTGACAGGTGATGTTTCTGATTCAGAGGATGTTTTGAATCGTTTTAGTTGGGACAAAAGTGCTGGAGTGATGAAGAAATGCTTCCGTATTTAATCACATTTTCGGCGTCATTTTTTTTGTATAAATGCGCGCTTAAACCTGTTTCAAAAAAATTACGGTTTGCTTGTTTATTGCTTTGTGCTTTAATTCCATCTTTTTTTGCAGGACTTCGCGATGAAACTTTGGGTTGGGATTGGGCTGGATATGGCGTAACAATATGGAATTTAGCTACACATACAGATAGTTTTAGCCGTCTTTTGTCTTTTTTTCCTGCGATTGAATCAGGATATAAACTGATTAATTATGTTGTGGCGGCAATTTCTCATGATTGTCATGTGTTTTTCTTTTTCCATCAATTAATTCTAATTTCGATAGCCATTGCTATTGCTTATATGAATCGGGAATATCGAAATTCTGAAATTATTCTACTTTTTTATTTTTTCTACCTATATAATCCGTCGTTTACAATGCTGAGACAGGCTGTGGCTATGATGATAAGCTTTTTAGCTTTTGCTGTTTGGGTTCGGCAATACAATAAATGTTCATACGTATTATCTGCGGTGGCGGGGTTGTTCCATTTTTCTGCGATATTTGCTTTTTTTGCATATATCCTTTTGAAATTCAAGCATTTTTTAACAAAGTACATGGTCTTTGTTTTGTTAATTTCGGTTGCTGTATTTGTTGCGTATCATACTATTCTAACTGGACAAGTGTATTCGCAACTAATGACGAAACTGATTGCGTCAAATATTATTTCTGGACATTATGGGGGGTATATTGACCAGTCGGGAACCGTATCTATTCATAAAACAGATGTCCTTTTCCAAATAGGGATTATTTTAGTTACGTTTTCGTTCCCTAAGAAAAATCGTAATAAAGAAGTTTGTGCTCTGATTGTTTATTTGGCATTGACAGCAATAGTCTTAAACATGTTTGGTAATGTTACTGATGTTGCTTTTAGAATAGCTTATTACTTTATACCCCCAATAGCAATTCTTATTCCACGAGTTTCAATAAAGAATAGGGATAATCAAAAAGTTTGCATTATGTTTTTCTGTTTGCTGGCAATAAGATTATTTTATTTTGCTGCTACTAATGGTGCGGAAAATACGGTTCCGTATAGATCGTCTATTTTAGGAATGTAAAAAGAGGGAATATGTTTAAATTGCTATATGTACTCGTTTGCTCGGATAGAGACTTGTATTGCGAACAATGTCTTTTGTCCATAATGAGTGCTAGACGGAATTCTCCTAAGACTAATATAACATTGCTGACAGATAGTGAATCATATACCTGTATAAAAAATAATGATGCTCGCTCAAAGATTTTTGAGATTGTAGACGAAGTTGTTTCTGTTCCTCGGCCAGAATCCTTTTCTGGATTAGAAACAAGTCGTTATTTAAAAACATCAATGAGAAAGTTCGTTAAAGGAAATTTTCTCTATATTGATTCAGATACGATTGTTTGTGCTCCATTAGATGACATAGAATCTTTTCCTCATGAATTGGGTGCAGTTCTTGATCAGCACATGCCTTTATCGCAAAGTACGCACGCAGCTATTTCTCGATTACATATTGTAAAGGTTTCGGGTATCAAAGAGTTGTCGAAATGCGAATCGTATTTTAATGGAGGGGTGTTGTGGGTTAAGGATAGTGAGCTTTGCCATAAGTTCTTTAATGATTGGAATAATAATTGGTTAATGTCTAGATCAAAAGGGATAAAAACAGATATGCCTGCATTGATGTTAACGAATTATCAAAATGGAAATGCGATTTCCGAATTAAATGGTGTGTGGAACTGTCAAGTATGGTTTGCTGCAAATTACTTGCCCAATGCAAAAATCATCCATTACTTTTCAAGCATGGGTGATTTTACGGGTGGTTATAGCAGGTTCAATGTTGATTTGCCTGAAAAAATAAAAAAAGGGGAAGAACTTAATCAACAAGATTGGGAATTGATAAAAAATGCTCGGAATGCGTTCCCGTCACCAAATGCGATTATAACGGGAGATGATTATGAAATCTATCGTTCTTCTTTATGTGGTGTATTGAGGGCCTTGTATAGGAAACGTCGTATATTTAATGCTTTGGAAAAAATGTTGTATATTGTTCGTGTTATAAGAGCGAATATAATTCGAAGAAGTAATGGGTAGATGGAGAGACGGGAATGATCGCGACAAGAAAAGAATTAAAGGCTTTCCTGAATGCTGATGTGGAGGCAATGGGGTTAGATAAAAAGAATCGCTTTGTTGAGTTTGTAAAAGGAAATATTATTGATTTGCAGATGTTGAGTTACGTCGTTTTGCTTCGTAAATTAGAATACTATTCATCTAAACAAAAATGCGGCCTTATTTCAAAATTTATGTATTTATTTTACAAGCATCGTCTGATGAGAAAAAGCTTGAAACTTAATATGTATATTAATCCAGATTCTTTGGGTAAAGGGGTTAAAATTGTTCATAGTGGTTATCGATGGATAGATAATGTTTCAAGTATTGGAGATAATTGTACTATTTTACCTCGAGTTCTTCTTGGTAAAAAACGCCCTGGAATAAGTTCACCATGTGTTTTTATTGGAAATGATTGTTATATAGGTACTGCAGCGACAATTCTTGGCCCGATAAAAATAGGGAATAATGTTACTATTGGTGCCGGTGCCGTTGTTGTAAAGGATGTTCCGGATAACTGTGTCGTTGCAGGAAATCCTGCTAAAATCATAAGGTACAAGTAAAATGTACTTACATATGGGATGATAAATGAACAAGATGAAAGTGCTGCATTTTATTCATAGTATGGGAGTTGGTGGAGCGCAGGTTCTTGTTAAGGATTATGCTCTATTCCTTGATAAAAACAAATTTGACGTGACGGTATTATGTATAGAAAGAGAAAATACCTTTTTAGATGATATTTTAAGAAAAAATAATATTCGAACCGTATATGTGAGTGATTTGTTTCCTCTAAAAAAAGTGTTTCGATGCAATAATTTGATTTTAAAAGTCTTCCAGAAAATGGGAGTGCTGAAATTTTTTGTGAAGTTCCTTATTCATAAAGAAAAACCGGACATTATCCATTATCATCTGCTTTGCAGCAACTATATAAAATTTGCGAATGTCCCGCAGTCATGTACTTTAATTCATACAATACATAGTCAACCGGAAAAATATTGGTGCGTGAACCAGCGGTCTGCGAAAAAAGATTATAATGCGCTTAATTATTTGATTCATAACCATGGAGTTCAATTAATCGCGATTAACAACCAGGCAAGAGAAGTTGCAAATGAACTATTTGGGGTGGATGATACGATTGTTTTAAATAATGCGATTGATTTCTCAAAATTTCAGGTTGCTGAAACGAAAAATGACATACGTGATACATTGGGAATAGATCGTAATGCTTATTTGGTAGGAAATATTGGACGTTTTTCTCCGGTTAAAAATCATGCATTGATTGTCAGAGCGTTTTCAGAACTTTGTAAATTACGTGATGACGCCCGTCTTTTATTGGTTGGTGATGGCGAGTTGCGAGCGAAGATAAAAACTGAAATAGAAACGCTTGGGTTAAAAGAGAAAGTAATCATTTTGAATGCGAGAACAGATGTTGCTCGAATATTAAAAGCGTTAGATGTGTTTATTTTTGCATCGAAATATGAAGGTCTTGGTATTATTTTGATTGAAGCTCAAAAGATGGGTGTCCCATGTGTGATTTCAAATGCTATTCCTCAGGAAGCTGTAATCTCTAATTTGGTGCACAGAATGGATGAAAATGCAACTCCAGCAGATTATGCACGAATATTGAATGATTTTCAGGTGAATAAAGTGGAGTATAATGGACTAGAAGAATGGGATATGAAGGTTGTGATAAAACAGTTAGAAAATGTTTATATTCGTAGCAAAATATCTTGAAACAGAGGGCTCCGATGCACGGTTCATTTTTCATAACGATTGATACAGAAGCTGACAATCAGTGGGATTTTGACCATGAAATATCTACCGAGAATGCAAAGTTCTTGCCGAGATTTCAAGAGCTTTGTGAAAAATATCGTTTTGTGCCAACATGGCTGACGAATTATGAAATGGCAAACGATGATTTCTTTTACCATTGTATGAAAGAAAAACAGGATGATGGCTTATGCGAAATAGGGATGCATTTGCATGCATGGAATACTCCACCTGATTATCTATTGAAGAAAATTCATCGTGAGCGGGACTATTTAATAGAGTATCCTGTGGAAGTTATGGATGCTAAAGTTGCTACGATGACTGAACTTATTGAAGCGCGATTTGGTAGACGACCGGTCTCTCATAGAAGTGGCCGTTGGACAACGAATCAGGATTATTTCAAAATTTTAAAAAAATATGGTTATAAAGTAGATTGTTCTGTGACGCCTCATGTAAATTGGAACCAATGTTTAGGTGCAACGGGTGTACCTGGTAGTGATTATTCAAAATACCCTGAGGCTCCCTATTATATTTACGAGGATATTTTAGAGATGCCTATGACTATCCGGTATATGAGAATGTTTGCCTTAGAGTCGCCGTATTCGCTTCGTAATATTTGTCGAGAAATGAAACGATTTGTGCTGGGGCGGAAACAATGGCTTCGGCCGGATAGCCTTTTGCAGGTTAAGCCTATGCTTAAATTAATTGATTGTGAATCACAATGCAATCCATATTTGATGTTTATGATTCATTCGTCAGAGTTGATGCCTGGAGGAAGCCCCAATTTTAGAGATGAAAAATCTATAGAGGGCTTGTATATGGTTATTGAAACTTTGTTTGAAAAGATTGCTTCGTTAGGATATTGTGGAAAAAAATTGTGTGAAAGTAATTGCTAAAAAGAAATCTAGAGGTTATTGTGGTTGAAGTTAGCGTTATTGTTGCGGTTTATCGAGCTGAAAAATATATTCGTAGGTGCTTAGATAGTCTACGAAATCAGACTCTTAATTGTTTTGAAGTTGTTTTGGTTGATGATGGAAGCCCAGATCTGTCAGGGGTGATTTGTGATGAGTATGTTGCAAAAGACAAGCGCTTCAGTGTTATTCATAAAAAAAATGGAGGGGTTAGCTCTGCTAGACAAACTGGATTGGATAATGCGCGAGGAGAATTCGTGATTCATGTCGATCCTGACGATTGGGTGGATTCTGAAATGCTAGAATCACTTGTTGAATGTGCTCGAAAAAATTCGTCAGATGTTGTAATATGCGATATGTTCGAAGAAGGAAAAAATGGTCAACGGTATATCGAACAAAAACCTAGTTCGCTGGATACTCTAGGGTATTGCAATGACTTGATTAGTGAAAAATTGCATGGATCTTGTTGTAATAAATTGGTCAGAAGAAGTTGTATCATAGAAAATAATATTAAGTTCCAATTGAACCTTGTGATGAGAGAAGATGAATTATTCAATATACAGTTGGCGAAATTACCGCTGTCAATATCATATTTGCACAAGGCATTTTATCATTATGATATGACTATTAACGAAAATAGTGTGGTCGCGTCTGTTTCTGAAAAAAAGTTAAATTCCCTGATTTTTTTAATAGATTGGCTTGAAAAACATGCTGTTGATGAATCTTTATTGGTAGAAAGAAAGAAAAGTGCTAAGTTTATTGCGTTTATGCAGAAAAAAATGACGACGAAATCTTTTAGGTCATTCTATCCGGAAATTAACTCTCGTTATGTTTTGAAATTGAAAAGATTTGGCCATTTGGATTTTTTTATGGCTTTTGCCTTGCGTTTTTCACAGCCTTTGGCAAGAATATTGTATACTTGTAAAATGAAATTTCTATAAAGAGAAAGTCCTTTTGAGTTGAAAACCTTTAGTTAAGGCCGCCCCATTTGAATTGAACATAATGCCAGAAGATATTGGAAAATAAGTGCAATTGGGTTATGCGGGAGTTTAGTAGGGATAAACTGAAAATGGATGATTGTTTATAATTGCGAATCAATCCATGAGTAACGTTCTATAATCCATTTTTTCAAGTCTTCCGTGGCATTTTGGTATGACTTGTATGATGCTGGATGATAAATAAAACTTGTGTTTTGTAATATAATCCATTTTTTAAAGTTGTTCTTTGCCGCTTTGTTAAGTGCTACTTGAATGGAGTCAATTGCATTTAAGAGCTCCTTAAATGCAAGTTTGTTCTCTGTCCAAAAATCAATTTTGGCTTGTGCTGCAATAGAATCTCTAAAAATAAAATCGTTCCAATAACTTTCTTTTATGTGCCAGTCTTGGGGCGAACTAATACTTTTATTGTCATAATTACCCATTGCTAAATCAAAATCCCAGACCGGTCCCATTTTAATGATGTTGTCTTTTGTCCAAGAAAAAAATATACTTGAGTTGAAGCAAGCGTCTGGATTTTTTGAAAATTCTTGCACCCAATAATGTTTCACATACTCATTGACATCAATCCATTGGCTGAGATTTGAGCTAGTTTTAATTGAATCCTTCAAAAAGGTTTCGAAAGATTGAATATGCGTTTCTATGTCATGTAAAGCTGTTTCTGATGCTTTTTTGGGGTAATGAATTCGAAATGCTTTGCCGAGCGAATTCTGTTTTATTACTTTGGAAAACACAACCTGTTCATCATCGCGGTATTTTGCATCAACTTCAACAATGTAAGAATTGCTGTCGGATATATTTACTCTTTTTTTTGTTTTTTTAATTGTTTCTGTAAGTAAATAGACTCCTAAATATTCATTGTTAAGATAGAATTCAACAAATTCGCAACGGGGGGCGTAGTATGCACCAAGTTTTGCAGAAAGATGGTACATCAAATAATTTTTCATTAAAGTTTTATCTGCGTAATTTGCGATAAGTGCCCAATCTCTGTCTTTGGGCATTCCTAGCATAGACTGTTTATTGATAAATTCAATTTTATAGCTTTTCTTTGGCATGCCCCACGATGTATTCCCTCTCCCTCTAATGGTCAGATCCATGATTTCGCTTTCGGGAGCGTGTTCTCCCCAGATTTGCAGCTTGGCGGGAATTTCGGTTTCGCGGTCTTTGATTTCACGATGATTTTCAGTTTCAATTACGATTCTCGGAATACCTGCATAGGGGTATTCTGAGTCGTCTAATGGCAGGTAGTCAATTTTTGCGGAGAAGGAAGCGCCGTCTTCTTCTATATCCCAAAAGGCGACGACTTCGTTGTTTACCCCCTCGCTATTGCTGCACCCCAAAACCAGGCAGCCGATAACGGTGCCCAAGAGCATAAGGAGTTGATATGCAACATGATAACGCATGTTTACAAATATAGATTCTTTGTAAACAACTGTTAATGTCTTTTTTCTTACCGGTTTTGATTTTTTGTCCAATTTGTTTTTTTCCAATATTTATTACGATTTACATATTTTTGCTTTTTTGGCGTTTTTTGGGCTTATATTTGGATAAAACGGACGAGGTCTGTATGAAATTTAATGTTTGGGTATGTGGGTCGGTTGGCTTTTTATGGGTCCTGGCGATGGTTTTGTTGCTGTCTGCAACAAATTCCTTTGCCGAAGATATTATCGCCACTACTTCAAACGGCTCGACGGTGATTCTGCACGATAATGGCCGTTGGGAATACCATCAGAACAATGCAAAAATTCGTGATGTGCGCCCGAGTGCCATTCCCGAAGACGCCAAATTCCAGATTACGGTTCAGTACGAAAGCGCAAACAAGATCAAGAAAGACAAGCGCATGATGCTGGAGGGCGAATTTGCCACCGAAGAAGAAATTCGTGACAGCTTGCGCAAGGTGCCCAAGGGCGGCATGATTTACTTTCAGGTGCCCACCAAGCAGATTAAGCCGGGGTTCACGCGCGAGTTGACGTACTACATTTACGACAAGGGTAAAAAGCCGATTTTTTCGAAGACGGCCCGCGATAGCGAAGCTACCCAGACTCCCGAGACCAGCAGTATTTCGAACTTGATGGTGGTCCCGCTTTTTGCAAAGCCCAAATCCAAGGTGCTCAAGGCGAAGGTCGTGAGCGAATCTGCCCGCCAATCGTTGGAGTTCGATATCCCGATTAAATAAGTCTTCCGTGTCTTCCCGGGCTTTGACCCGGGATCTCCTTTTTTTTGTATGAAATTTGCTGTAGTAGATTTAGAGACGACTGGTGGAACGGCTGAAGAGGGCCGTATTACCGAAGTCGGCATTGTGTTGATGGATGATTGCGAAGTAGTCAAGACTTATTCGGCGATGGTAGACCCTGGCATGCCGATTCAGCCTTTTGTGCAGAACCTTACGGGTATTACTGACGAGATGGTTCGCGGCAAGCCGCAGTTTGCATCGATTGCCGAAGAGGTGGCCGAACTTTTGCAAGACCGAATTTTTGTGGCGCACAATGTGCTGTTCGACAGCAAGTTCATGCGTACGGAACTCAAGCGTTGTTGCATTAAGATTGACCCGCCGAGGCTTTGTACGGTCAAGATTGCGCGCCGTTTTTTCCCGGGGCTTCCGAGTTACAGTTTGCATAAGCTGACGCAGGCGCTGGAGTTGCCGGAATTCAATCATCACCGTGCCTTAGATGATGCTCTTGCCGCGGCCGAGATTTTAAAGCTCGCCTACAATAAGGTCGGGCCGGAAAAACTTCTTAAAGAAGTCAAGAACCTCTCTACCCCGAAAAAGAACAAGGTCGTTTGACTTGTCTTCCCGCACGAAGATGACAATAGCCACTTGCAGCTTTGCTGCTTAGTGGATATGATCCTCGGAACGGGGACGGGATCTCCTTTGTATTAGTTTGAAAAACGCTTGCAATGATAATTGCATGTTCTTTGGAAAGCCGTAAATGGAGTTCCCACCTTGGTGGCCATGCGCACTAAGCACTAAAGTGCTAAGTGCTGTCCGCCCGGCTCAAGGCCGGGAAGACAGAGGGCTTTATAACAATCCCGCTTTAAATTTCATCTTCAGAATTCTTGCGGAGGATTCCTCAATTCGTTCGCGGTAATACTTACTTTGTTTGGAAAGTGCGGTCAGGTAATTCACCATTTCAACGGCTTTCTGCGGGTACGTAATCATGAACATGTCGTTGCCGGCCATCAAGGCGGTGCGCACGAGCTTTCTAAAGTCCTTGGCGGGGTAGTTCTTGCTTCGCACGCGTTCGTTGCCGCTTACCCAGGCGCGCAGGCTTACACCCCACAGGTCATCGGTCAGAATCACGGTTTCGGGCGACATTTCGCGTGCCATTTTCACAATCTTCGGTTCGAATACGGCCGGGCGGCTAGAGATGCGCACGAAGCTTACGCTGCTCATCATGGTTACGGGAATATCGCTGGCAAGCGTTTTGAAGAATTCCACGTTCCGTGCAATTTTTGCCCTAGGGGTCGAACTCACGGCAATTTGGTGGTCGCTGTTGGTCCAGGAATCGTAACCCGGAAAATGCTTCGATACACAGGCTACGTTGCTTTCGCGCATGCCTTGCACAAAGGCGCGGACCTTAGGTGCATTCAAGGTGTCTTCGCCCCAAGAGCGCTTGGATTCTTCCATAAACGAATGCTTGCCGCGGCTGTCCTTGGCGGGGTCGAGCACGGGAGCCAAATTCAAGTTGATTCCCACGCTGTCGAGGACGGCGCCGATTCTTTTGGCGAGCGCGCGAATGGAATCTTCGCTCATGGAGCGCATTTGCTTGGCGCTCGGGGTGCGCTCCCATTGCGGAGCAACGACCGAGATTCGGTTTACATAGCCGCCTTCCTGGTCGGCGGCCACGAGCGGCTTGATTCGCATGTTCTCGTTGACGGTGCGGATGTTGTCGGTGAACTTGTCCAAATTTTTCAGGTGATTTTTCATCACCAGGTAGCCGCCGAATTCGTGTTCAAGCATGAACGATGCGGGCGTCATGTAGACCATGACCATCTGCGCCGCTTTCTGCTTGATCGTCAGCGAATCCCACAGCGGCAAAAGCTCGCGGGGGAGGCCATAGGGCGTCTGTACGGAGTCGGTTTGCGGTAAAACTTCGGCGGTATACGGCGCGCTTGCGAGTGATTCCGTCAGCGAATTCAGCGGAACAAACTTCACGTCAGGCAGAGAATCCTCTGCCTGTACAAAGGCAAATGCCGCAAGTAAAAATGTGATTGCTTTTTTTAGGTGCATTCCGCGGGCTACTCGGCTTTTTTCTTGCCAAAGCGTCTCGGTTTGAATTCACGGGGCGGGAAGTCGAACTTGAGCTTGCCGCCTTTATCCAAATAAAGATATGCGTCAAAGGTGCGGTGGGTCTTGTTGCTGCGGAAACCCTTCAGGAGCGTCGTCTTTTCACCGGCGAGCATCTTCTTGATTTCTTCCAGCGGGATTTCCTTGCCCAAGAGAATCTTCGGAAGCGTAATGCCGCTGGGTTCCTTCTTCAGGTAAGAATCGCTCACGTAGCCAGTCATGGTCTCGTACACGGCGGCGCCGTCTACAGGCGACTTGCCGACTTCTGCGCCGACTTCTACTTCTTCGGGTTTTTCTTCGAATACAAATTCAATCTTGTTTTCGTCGTTAATGATTACGACGGCCGAGAATTCGGCACCGCGCTTGCTGCGGAATCCGGTGAGCGGGCCAATTTTGCGGTTGGTCAAGAGTTCGGTGATTTCTTCCGGAGTGAGTCTCTTGCCGCCAATCATCTTGCGGATCACGATGCCATCTTCGGTGGTGTAGCGGCTCACGGTTTCGAAAACCTTCTTGCCGTTCACGGGGCTAAAGGGCGCTTCGCCGGTGGTGCTTTCTTCCTTGAATCCCTTGATGTTTTTCACCATGGTGCGCGTCATATCGACGATGCCTTCCATGAACTTTTCGCGGGTCTCCTTGCCCTTCTCAATTTGCTCCATTTTATATTCCCAGTTACCGGTGAGTTCTGGGCTGGTGAGCGCTTCGATGTCCATGGCCTTCAGCACCTTGATCAGGTCGAATGCCTTGGCGGTCGGAATCATGTCTTTGCCGTCGCGAACCACGTACTTGTCGCTGACGAGCTTTTCGATAATGGCGGCGCGAGTTGCCGGCGTTCCAAGTCCGCGTTCCTTCATGGCGTCGCGGAGTTCTTCGTCTTCCACCAGCTTACCGGCACTTTCCATCATCGAGAGGAGCGTGCTTTCAGTGTAGTGTGCAGGCGGCTTGGTAAAGTCTTCCTTTTCTTCGAGGGCGACTGTCTTGGCGGACTTGCCCTTCAGGGCCGGAATGCTGGATTCGTCGTCGCTGTCCTTGCCGTACACTGCCTTAAAGCCCGGGTCCACCAGCACCTTGCCTTCGGTGAGGAAGGTTTCGCCTTCGACCGTTGTAATGCGGGTGGTGTTTTCATACTTGGCGGGCGGGAAGAACACAGCGATGAATCGCTGGCAAATCATCGTGAAAATCTTTTGTTCGGCTTCGGTCAGGCCCGAGGGCATCACGCCGGTGGGGATGATAGCAAAGTGGTCCGAAATCTTGGAGTTGTCGAACACCTTGGGAGTCTTCACGACCCAGTTGTTCTTGAGGGCGGTCTCGGCGAATTTCGCGAGCGGGCCTTCAATCTTTCCAAGCGTCGCCTTCACCGGAGCCACGTAGTCTTCGGGCAGGCAACGGCTGTCGGTACGCGGGTAGGTGGTCGCCTTGTGGCGTTCGTACAAAGCCTGCGCAATCGAAAGGGTAGTCTTGGCGCTAAAGCCGAAGCGGTTGTTTGCTTCGCGCTGCAAGGTCGTCAAGTCGTACAGCGGACCGCACTTCTGGAGCGAGGGGGCGGACGTTTCTTCGACGGTGCCGGCCTTGCCCTTGCACTTCTTCAAGATTTCCTTGACTTTCTTTTCGTCAAAAATCTGCTTGACCTTGTCCTTGCCGTCTTCCTTGCTGGTGGTGAACCACTTGCCGGGGTAGTGGCTGCCGTCGTTGTCGAATTCGGCTTCCACGGTCCAGAACTTTTGCGGTACGAACTGCAGGCGTTCTTCTTCGCGGTTCACGATAATGGCAAGCGTCGGCGTCTGCACGCGGCCGCACGGGGTCACCTGGAATCCGCCCATGCTGCTGTTGTAGGCGGTAAGGCCGCGGCTTCCGTTCATGCCGATCAGCCAGTCGGCTTCGCTACGGCAAAGGGCGGCGGCCTTCAGGTTTTCCATTTCGGAGCCGTCGCGCATGTTTTCGAATGCTTCCTTGATGGCGGCCGGGGTCATACTCTGCATCCACAGGCGCTTGATCGTCTTGCCCGTGAACTTGCCCTTGAGCACATACTGTAATATATAGAAGAAAATCAGTTCACCTTCGCGGCCCGCATCGCATGCGTTCACGATGGTCGTCACGTCCTTGCGCTTGATGAGCTTGCTAAGGGCGGAAAGCTGGCCCTTGGTGGCCGGTGTGGCGACGAGCGGGAATTCCTTGGGGAGCATGGGAAGCGTGCTCATTTCCCACTTCTTGTACTTTTCGTCGATTTCCTTGGGGTCGGCGATTTCAACCAAGTGGCCGATGGCATGGCTCACAATGGTGGTGTCGCTTTCATAATGGGTCTTTTCGTTCTTGAAGTTCTTTTGTCCGAGCACGCGGACCAGGTCCAGGGCTACGCTCGGTTTTTCGGCGATAATTAGGGTCTTGCCTTCGACCGGGGCTTTCACTGTTTTTGTAGCAGCCTTTGTTGCAGTTTTCTTTGCAGCGGTAGTCTTTGTCGCTGCGGTCTTTGTTGCTTTTTTAGTAGTAGTTGCCATCATTATTTCCATTTGAATCGTCCGAACAGGCCAAAAAGCACGGCCAGCACGGTAAAGGGGGCGTGGATAAATTCAACCGGAATGCACCATTTTAAAAGGTGTTCCTGCTTGAATATCCTAAGCCCGCGGAGTATTAAAACCAAATCACCAATGCACTTGGCGACAAATGCGATAATTGTCGCGATTAAAACGTTAAAGCTGAACGGTGCAAACGCTGCTGCGATACATTGCATGACCAGGAACAGGAACACCATGCTGAGCACAAACACGATTTTCGGTGTATAATATATAGTCTTCGATGCCCAACGCTTGCGCTGTTCCCAGAGTTCCTTGAGGGTTTCCTTGCCGCTTGTGGTCACAAAGGTGGATTCGGCAATACAGTAGCGCATGGCCCAGGGGCGGTCGGCGGCCAGTTTTTGCATCAGCAGGTCGTCGTCGCCGCTCTGAATCTTGATCACGTTTTCGAACCCGTGCACGCTCTTGAAGAAGCTCTTGCGGTAGGCGAGGTTGTTGCCGGTGCTGGTGAGCGGGAGTCGCATAGCGAGGCCCGCGGTGCCCGCGACTCGGTAAATCAGGGTCTCGACGGCCTGCATGCAGATAAGCATGCTCGACTTACCGGGGATTGTAGGAATGTAGGAATGCCCGGCCACCAGTTCAATGCCCGGTTCGAATTCGGCCGCAATGCCCGTGATCCAGGTGGGCTTTACTAGGCAATCGGCGTCGGTCAGGCACAAGATTTCGCCCTCGCATGCCTCAATCAACTGCGAAAGCGCATGCTTTTTAGGGCTAACCCCTTCCGGAATCTCTTTGATCGTCAGAACGTGCAGTCTGGGGTTCTTGGCGGCATATTCGGCCAAAATAGCCGGAGTTTTGTCGTCGCTTCGGTCGTCGGCCACCCACACGTCCCAGTCGCCACGGTAGTCCTGGGCGAGCACGGAGTCCAAAGTCTCGCGTATACCGGCTTCCTCATTGCGCGCGGCAATCAAGATGCTCACCTTGGGGGCGGGCTCCACATCGGAGTTCCCGACGCGCACGGCACCCAGGGCACGGAAGAACCGCACCTCCAAGACTATATAGAATAGTCCGAACACAGCCAAAAGGCCGATGACCAGGTATGTGAGCACCGTAAAAAACATTTTCCGCGCAAAATTTAGTTCATCGGGACGGTTTTGGAAAATGGCGCCTGTCAAAATGGCCTTGATTTTTTGCGCCACCTGCGTTTTTCCCGCAAAAACGCCAAAATTATATTTATATTACACACAGGAAAGTGGAGGCCTACCATGAAATTAAACGCATTGGTCAAAAAATATAATAGTGCAAACCTGGTGCTCCGTATCGCAATTTCGATTGTGGTGGGTGCGCTCTTGGGCGTGTTTCTGCCGTCGCAAAAATGGATTTCCGAATTCGGCGTGCTCTTTGTAGGCGCGCTTAAGGCCGTGGCGCCGGTACTGGTGTTCATTTTGATTATCTGTTCCCTTGCCAATGGCAAGTCCCGCTTGGACCGTCGTTTTGTCCGCGTGGTTGCCCTATACCTGGTGGGTACGCTGCTAGCGTCCTTTGCCGCCGTGGGGTCGAGCATCATGTTCCCGCAGAATCTAGAGTTGAATGTGTCGGCAGACGTTTCGACCGTGCCGACCGATATTTACGAAATCTTGCATAATTTGTTGGTAAATGCGGTGTCGAATCCGTTTGCGTCTATTTCCGATGCAAACTATATCGGTATTCTGGTTTGGGCCGCCTTTATGGGCTTTGCTATCAAGAAAATTGCAAGTCCGGTGACGTTTACCGTGCTGCAGGATGTGTCGAATGCGGTTTCGATGGTGGTTCGCTGGATTATCAATCTGGCCCCGTTCGGTATCATGGGTATCATGTACACCTCGGTTTCTACGAACGGCATCGGAATTTTCAAGACATACGGTTCGCTCATTCTGGTTCTTGTGTGTACCATGCTTTTCGTGATGCTTGTTGTGGTGCCGGCTCTTGTAGGACTTGTGTTGCGCCATGACCCGTATCCGCTGGTGCTCAAGTGCCTCAAGAGTAGTGCCGTTACGGCGTTCTTTACCCGCAGTTCTGCCGCGAACATTCCCGTGAACATGGCGCTTTGTAAAAGGCTCGGGCTTGACCGCGAATTTTATTCCGTGTCTATTCCGCTGGGTGCTACCATCAATATGAGCGGCGCGGCGATTACCATTACGGTGATGGCGCTTGCCACGGTGCATACGCTTGGAATCCCGGTAACGCTTACCTCGACTTTGATTGTGTGCTTGCTTGCAACTATTGGCGCCTGCGGTACTAGCGGCGTGGCGGGTGGTTCGCTCCTCTTGATTCCGTTGGCATGTGCCCCCTTCGGTGTATCGACAGACGTTGCCATGCAGGTGGTGGCTATCGGTTTTATCATCGGCGTGGTTCAAGACAGTATGGAAACGGCCCTGAACTCTACGACCGATGCAATCTTCACGGCGACGGCCGAATACGCCGCCTGGCGTAAGCAAGGTAAGCCCTTGCCCAAGGAATTGTTCCGCGAGCATAAACCTGAAGAACACGAATCCGAAGAACATGAAGTATAAAAAAATCGCGCCTTACAGGGCGCGATTCTTGTATTTAGATTTTGTACAAAGATTCTTTATAATTAGTCTTTCAACAGTTCCGGGTGCTTTTCGGAGATTCGGCGTGCGAGGTACACGAACGGGGTATCCATCAGCGATGTCACGATAAAGATACCGTAACCGAAGACCAGGATTTCGCCAATCGTATTCCACGGGAACACGCCGGCGAAGGCCAACAGGTTGAACACGACCACGTTAATCAGCTGGCTTACGAGCGTAGAGCCGTTGTTGCGCAACCACAAGAAGCTCTTCTTTTCACCGAACTTGCTTTCGGTCCATTTCCACCAGGCATGGTAGGCCCACACGTCGAACATTTCGCAAATGGCGTAGGCGAACAGGCTTGCAAGCATCACGCGCGGGGTGTTGGCGAACACGGTGCGAATCGGTTCTGCCATGGTATCGCCCTCGGCAGGAATGTACAGGAACCAGCTCTGCGAAATCAGAATGAAGGTTACGTTTGCAAGAATGCCGATTTTAACGCAGCGGCTTGCTTCTTTCTTGCCGTAAATTTCACTCATGATATCGGTGGCCAGGAATGTGGAGGCGAAAATCACGTTGCCGAGCGTGGTATCGAGCCCAAAGGCATGCACCAGAATCAGCACTTCAATGTTGGCGGCAATGGTGCAAATCACCGTCCAGGCGAAAATGCCCTGCTTGCCAAAGAAGCGGAAGAAGGCGACGAGGCCGCCGAAGAATACAAAGATAGAGGCGATAAGGATGATTTCGTTCTGCATGATTTCCCCCAGGGTTTAGTGTCTTCTGTCGATAGCGGTGAACAGGCGGCTCTTGGCGAGCGCTTCGAATTCGGTACCCGGCTTGCCATAGTTGGCAAACGGGTAAAGCGAAATGCCGCCGCGGGGCATAAAGATGCCTTCGACTTCAATGTACTTGGGGTCAAGCAGCTTGACCAAGTCCTTCATGATGATGTTCACGCAGTCTTCGTGAAAGTCGCCGTGATTGCGGAACGAGAACATGTAAAGCTTTAAGGACTTGGATTCGACCAAATATTGGTCCGGAATGTAGTTGATCTTGATTTCGGCGAAGTCCGGCTGGCCGGTTTTCGGGCACAGGCTCGTGAATTCCGGGCAGTTGAAGGTGACCATGTAGTCGTTACCCGGATGCTTGTTCGGGAATTTTTCAAGGACTTCGGGGCTGTAGGTGGTGGCGTACTTAGTCTTGTTGTTGCCGAGCAACGTAACGCCTTCGAGTTCAGCTTCTGAACGCATGTTGTCTCCTAGTTTTGTTTAAAGTCAGGATGGGTTTCGAACTGACCGACCCAAAGATAGAAAATTATTCAATATTCCAAAGGTTTATGGTGTGTGTCGTAAGTTGTTGAGACTCCGTGAGTTAACAATTTCGCTACAATAAACTTACAGAGAATAGCCCCGTTTTGACACTCAGCTGTCATCGGAATTATCTATATTCCCCTTACCTCTGGAAAATTCCCGGGGTACCTCGCACTGCGGTGCTGGGTTGAACTTAGGGCTTTAAGACCCTCAAACCGAAATATATAACGGAAACTACATATTATGGATTTTTCTGCAATTATTGCCGAAGAGCTTAACCTTGAAGTATGGCGCGTCGCCAAGGCGCTCGAACTGATGGACCAGGGTGGTACCATCCCCTTTATCGCCCGTTACCGTAAAGACCAGACGGGTACACTGAACGAAATTGAACTGCGCGACATCAGCCACCGTCGCGACTACCTGCAAGAACTGGTAGACCGTAAAGAAACGATTCTCAAGAGCATCGAAGAACAGGGCAAGCTCACGCCCGAACTCAAGGCACAGATCGAAGCCTGTAAAGATAAGACACTTCTTGAAGATATTTACGCCCCCTACAAGCCCAAGAAGCGCACCCGCGCCACGGCTGCAAAGGAACTGGGCCTCGAACCTTTGGCTCGCCTCATGTGGGCTCAGGAAGAAACTGGCAATACCGCAGAACAGATTGCCTTGATTTACCTGTCCGAAGAAAAGGGCCTTGCCGACCCGAAGGCTGCCCTCAAGGGTGCCGCCGACATTTTGGCCGAAGAAGTGGCCGACAACACCGAATTCCGTCAGTACCTGCGTAACAAGATGGAAAAGACCGGCGTCATGATTTCCAAGGTTAAGAAGGATTTCGAAGGCCAGGAAACCAAGTTCAAGGATTACTACGATTACAGCGAACAGGTGTCCAAGATCCCGAGCCATCGTATGCTGGCTCTCCGTCGCGGCGAAAAGGAAAAGGTGCTCCGCCTTTCTATCGAAGTGCCGAACGAAGAAATGATTGGCTACCTCAAGCAGCAGATTATCAAGGGCAATACCACTTGGACTCCGTATTTGGAAGCCATGTGCCAGGATGCCTGGGAACGCCTGCTCCAGCCGAGCATGGAAAGCGAAGTGCGCCTGATGCTCAAGGACGCTGCCGAAGAAGAAGCTTTCAAGGTGTTCAGCAAGAACCTGCAGGACGTTTTGCTTGCCGCTCCGGCTGGCCACAAGGCCGTGCTCGCCCTCGACCCGGGTTTCCGTACGGGTTGCAAGGTGGCAGTGCTCGACGAAAACGGCAAGTTCATGGACCACGGCATTATCAAGCCGCATGAACCGTGGAACGACAAGGCCGGTGCCGCTGTGTACCTGATGGGCCTCATTGACAAGTATAAGATTGACTTGATTGCTATCGGTAACGGTACCGCTAGCCGCGAAACGGATGCTTTCTGCGCCGAAATGTCTGCCAAGTTCAAGGGCAAGGTTCCGCCGCGCGTCATCGTTTCCGAAGCCGGCGCATCTGTTTATAGCGCAAGCATGATCGCTATCCAGGAATTCCCGAAGGAAGACGTGACGACTCGTGGCGCCATCTCCATTGGCCGCCGCTTGCAGGACCCGCTGGCCGAATTGGTGAAGGTGGACCCGCAGTCCATTGGCGTGGGCCAGTACCAGCACGATGTGAACCAGCGCGAACTCAAGAAGCGCCTGGACGAAGTGGTGGAAAGCTGCGTGAACATGGTTGGTGTCGACGTGAACAGTGCTTCTGCTCCGCTTCTTTCTCATGTGGCTGGCCTCAGCAATACTTTGTCCGAAGCCATCGTGAAGTATCGTGAAGAAAATGGTGCTTACGCTAGCCGCGAAGCCTTGAAGAACGTGAAGGGCTTTGGCCCGAAGGCCTTTGAACAGGCCGCCGGCTTTATGCGCATTCCGGGTGCCGAAAACCCGTTGGATGATTCTGCCGTTCACCCCGAAAACTACGCCCTCGTGGAAAAGATGGCCGAAAAGGCTGGCGTTTCTGTGAAGGATATGGTGGGTAACGCCGAAGCCGTGAAGGCAATCAACCTCGAAGAATTCCTCTCCGACGAAGTGGGTAAGGCTACTTTGGATGATATCATGAAGGAACTTCAGAAGCCGAGCCGCGACCCGCGTAAGGAATTCCGCTATGCCAAATTCGATGACAAGATCCGCACCATTCAGGACCTGATTACGGGAAGCTGGATGGAAGGTGTCGTGACGAACGTGGCAAACTTTGGCGCCTTCGTGGATATCGGTGTTCACCAGGACGGCCTCGTGCACGTTTCTGAAATCAGCGACAAGTTCGTGGAAGACGCCAAGACGGTTTTGACCGTGGGCGATATCGTGAAGGTGCGCGTGGTCGCAGTCGATGTGGGCCAGAAGCGCATTAGCCTTTCGATGAAGCAGGAATCTACCGACGGCGTCGCCGGTGCCGGCGCTAATGGCCCGCGTGGCCAGCGCGCTGGTGGTAACCGTGGCGGATTCGGTGGCCACGGCCGCGATAACCGCGGCAATGCCCGCCCGCAGGGCGGCATCCAGGGCCATGCAACTCTGGCTGACCTCAAGGCAAAAATCGCCGGCAAGGACCGCCCCGGTGCAGCTCCGAAGAAAGCTAACGCCATGCCTGGCAAGATGAGCGCCCTTCTTAAGAACTTCAAAAAAGGCATGTAGATTTGATTGCGGCGGCAAGCTTGCTTGCCGACATAAGCAAATCTACGCCGTTTGCGCTACGAAGTAGCGCAACAAAGGCATGTAAGGCGAGTGTCGCGGCAGCCATGCTTGCATGAGCTGCCATGACCGAGCCGCAATCCTTGCACTGCATCGCAGTGCAAAGGCATGTAACGCCCTAATTGTCATGCCGGGCGGAGTCCCGGCACCTCCTTTTACGGCTTTCCAAAACGCTTGCATTTTTTAATGCAGGCGTTTTTTGTTGTGTAAACTTTTTGTATACTTTAGAAGTGGTGTGGAAAGTTCCGATTTTTGTGATGAACATCAAAATATGCCCCTAAAGGGCCATTTTGGGCGTGTAAAAATTTTCTCCGGCTATTGCTTAGTGTGTAAAAATTATTTATTTTAGGGTTATGTGTATTGCGCTAGAACATCTGTTTGATTACGACGACTTCCGCAAGTTCCTCCAAGACTACTTCGAGGAACAGAAGAAAATGCGGGCCGTCTTTTCGCACCGATTCTTCGCGGCGAAGGCGGGTTTCAGCAGTTCGTCTTACTGCCTGAACGTCATCCGCGGGCGCTTCAACCTCACGCCAAAGTCTATCGAAAAAATCGCGAAGGCGATGGATTTCGAACCGTTGCAGAAGGCGTATTTCGAGGCCCTGGTGCAGTACAACCAGGCCCAGCAGGTTAACGAGCGCGAAAACGCCTGGGAACAGATTGTCCAGATCCGCAAACAAATCGAATTTACACATGTGACCACCCGCGAGCAGGCCTACTTTAGCAAGTGGTATTATCCGGTGGTTCGCGAAATGGCAGTGAATGCCGACTGGCACGACGACTACATGGTGCTGGCCCGCATGCTCACGCCGCAAATCACGACCGAAGAGGCCCGCGAAGCGGTCAAGAATCTGGTCGAATGGAATTTACTCAAAAAGGTGGGCGACCATTACGAAGCCACCTCGCAAATGCTCGATGCCGCTGAAATTCCGCCGATTGCCCTGCGACAAATCCGTCGCGAATATATTCAGCATGCCATTGGCGCCGTGGAATCGATGCCTAAAAGTGAACGTTTTGCTGCGTTCACCACCTTGGCCATGAGCGAAAGTTCTTATAATTACGCTGTAGAAGTCCTTGAAGAGGCCCGTAAGAAAATTATCGCGCGGGCGGCGAATGATCTTGATGTAGAACGTGTTTACGAGATGATGCTTGTGGCGTTCCCCATGAGTAAGAAGATTGAAAAGGAGGCAAAATAATGGATACTTTGTTCAAATATGCCTCTGGTGTGGCTTTAGCCCTTTTTGCTGTTGGTCTGAGTTCCTGCTCCAAGACCGAAAATGTGGCCGGTGGCGTGACCGATATCGGTAACTCCGTTGCAAGCGGTATTGTGGTAACTGAGGCGAACCAGCCTGTGGCCCGCGCCCGCGTGGTGGCTTATTACGACAACTGGGATAAGACCGCCATCGAAGATTCCGTGGTGGTGGAAGCCGACGACAACGGCATTTTCAGTTTGAAGTTTGACAGCACGCGCTCTGTGGTGATTTATGCCGAAAACGGTTCCGAATCAGGCCTTTCCCGAATTCAGCATGGTGGCGCCGCCCTTGTGATGGTGGGCCATCCGCGCAGACTTGAAAGTAGCGTTGCCGAGGCCAAGTCTGGTTACATGCGCATTGTGGGGCGCAGTGATGTTGCGGCAGTCAAGTCCGACGGTTCCTTCGCGTTTGAAACCATGCCTGTGGGCGACATTTCGCTTGTGTACGTAGCGAGCGAACAGTCGCAGGCTCGTTTCAACTTCATGACGGCTGTCGTGGGCGATACGCTCAAGATTCCGTCTCTCGAAAACAAGAACGAAGGCTGGCTCACGATTCCGGATTACCATTATTATAGTGGCGCTGCATACGGTGGCATTATGGTGAACGTGCCCGATGGTATTTCTGTTCCGCAGGATACCGCTACGCCGGAACCGGTGGTGCCTGACACCACGGCAAAAGATACTTCCGTTACCGATACCACGGAAGAACTTGCAATATCCTTGAACCTCCACATGGATGGCTCCGATAGTGTTGCTAAGGTCTATAACAATGACGGCTCGGTCGCCGATTCCGTGAACTACGTGGAAGGTGTGTCGGGCAAGGGCATTCTGCTCAAGGTCGGTCAGTTCGTCGAAGTGGGCAATATTGACCCCTGTGCAGGTGACTTTACCATGAGCGCATGGACCAAGTGGAGCGGTTACCGTGGCGATGGCATTTACCAGCTTCTCTTTGCAGAACGTGAAGATTGGGTTGCCGGATTGTCCAGGTTCCAGCTGCAGTATGAATTTATGACGAGTTCCTTTGTTGCCGTGGGCGATGGCATGGACTTGTCGGGCTATGGCTATGCATGGCTTGCCAAGGGCAATGTCGAACGTGGTGGCTCGCTGCCTATGAATGAATGGTCGCTGCTGGTGCTTGTGAACGAAGGTGGCAAACTCTACTTCTATATCAACGGAGTACTCGTGAGCAACAAGGCCGGTGTCCCGTTTACGCCCAAGAAAGTTGCGGTCCCGCTGCCGTTCCGCATTGGCGGCTCCGAAGTGCCGAACGATACTTGGAATGGCGTCATTGACGAAGTTAAGATTGAATCGGTTGCCCGCTCCGCTGAATGGGTTAAGGCCGAATACGAAAAATACGCGAAATAGCAACGTCATTGCGAGGGCGTTAGCCCGAAGCAATCCATAAAAAAGAGCTCTGTCTAAAAGACAGAGCTTTAAAAGTTTTGGTAGATTACGGACGCCTAGCGCCCCTAATGATTATTCGTACTTAATCACGCCGGCCGGGCAGCTGTCAGCAGCGTCCTTGATTTCGCTTTCGTAAGCGGAATAGTCAACGCCTTCCTTGACCTTCATCTTTTCAGGAACTTCGAACACTGCGTCGCAAGTAGCTTCGCAAGCGCCGCAGGAGACGCATTCGTCACTGGATTCGTCCAGCCAAACTTTCGTGATTGCCATAATTTACCTCTTTGTGTCTTAGGTTGAATTTATGGTTATAATATAATAAAAACATTGATGCCGCGGGCGTTTTTTCTAAATTTGTGGGCGTAAAAAAATTCAAATGCTCGAGAGGTACTCGTCAAACATGAAAAAAGTGGTTGTAAAAATTGGTGGCAGTTTGGCAATCGACGAAGCCAAACTCGCTGATTTTGTGTCGGCAGTCTCTACACTCCCCGGTAGTGGCTGTCAGGTGGCCGTGGTTCACGGTGGTGGCAAGGACATTAACGAAAATATCGCCTTGCTCAAGGAACAACCGACATTCATCGACGGCCTCCGAGTTACGACTCCTGGCATCATGAAGATGGTCGAGATGACTCTCTCTGGCCACGTGAACAAGAAGCTTGTGCGCATGTTGCTGAACAATAACTGCAACGCCATCGGTATTTCCGGCGTAGACGGCAACTTATTCCAGGTAGTCAAGAAGCAGGGCAAGGTGGACCTTGGCCTGGTGGGCGAAATCAAACAGGTCAATCCGAAGATTGTCGCTGACCTGTGGGCTGCCGGTTGGACTCCGGTGGTCAGCCCGATTTCCATTGGTGACGGCATGAGCTGGAACGTGAACGCAGACACCGCTGCAAGCGAACTGGCTGTGGCACTCGAAGCAGACCAGTTCGTGCTGGTGAGCGACGTGCCGGGCGTGATGGACGAAAACAAGAATGTAATTCCCGAACTGAGCGAAGCGGACGCCGAAAAGCTGATTGAAGCTGGCGTCATCTCCGGCGGTATGATTCCCAAAGTCCGCGAGAGTTTCAAGTCGATCCGACGAGGACTCAAGAGCATCCACATCGTGGGTTGGAAGGACGCGGAACACTTTGGCAAACAAATTAATGGAGATTTAAACTATGGCACAATCTTGCGCTAACCTGCTCGAACAGGACAAACAAATCATCGCGCCGCTCTACGGCAAGGCTGACATCAACTTCGTGAAGGGCGAAGGCTCTTACCTCTACGACGATCAGGGCAACAAGTACCTGGACTTCGTGGCTGGCATTGCCGTGAATGCCCTCGGTCACCAGAACCAGGCAATCAAGGATGCTGTGGTGGAACAGATGAACCACTTCAACCACATCAGCAACCTTTACCCGAACTATCCGCAGATCGAACTCGGCAAGGTTCTCCTTGAAATCACCAAGTTCGACAAGGCCTTCTTCTGCAACTCCGGTACCGAAGCCAACGAAGGCGCTATCAAGTTCGCACGTAAGTACTTCGATAGAAAGGGCGAAAAGAACAGGCAGAAGATTGTCACCTTCGTGAACAGCTTCCACGGCCGTACTTTTGCTGCTCTTTCTGCAACGGGTCAGCCGGCTATTCGCGAAGGCTTCGGCTCTATGCCGGGTGACTTCGTGCATGTCACATGGAACGACTGCGAAGCCCTCAAGAATGAAGTCAACAAGGATACTTGCGCTATCATGCTCGAAAGCCTCGCTGCCGAAGGCGGTGTGATGACGCTTTCGAAGGAAATGGTCGCAACCATCAACAACCTGCAGAAGGAATGCGGCTGTCTTGTGATTGTTGACGAAGTGCAGGCAGGCGTGGGCCGTCTCGGCACCTTCCTCGGTTTCGAAAAGTACGGTCTGAATCCGGACCTCGTAACGCTTGCCAAGGGTATTGGTGGCGGTCTCCCGCTTGGTGCGGTGCTCCTGCGCCAGCACATTGCCGACCAGCTCAAGGCTGGTGACCACGGTACCACATTCGGCGGTAACCCGATTGCATGCGCCGCAGGTCTCGCTGTCGTGAAGCAGATTCCGGGCCTCCTCAAGAATGTTGCGGAACGCTCCGCCCAGATTAAGGCAGGCCTCAAGGCTCTTACCGAAAAGTATGCTTTCGCCAAGGAAATCCGCGGTGAAGGCCTGATTCTCGGTGTGGCTCTCGACGAATCGATGCCGGTGGGCAACATTATCTCTGCTGCCCGCGCTGAAAAACTCATGGTGCTGAGCGCCAAGGGTAATGTGCTGCGCATGCTCCCGCCGCTGAACGTGAGCGCCGCGGAATGCGACGAAGCCCTCGAAAAATTGGGCAAGGCATTCGCCGCCGCTGCGAAGTAACGCTTATAACATAAAGAGTATAAGGACCGCGACAATAGCCGCGGTCTTTTTTTGTATACAGAAAACCACCCGCTAGGCGGGTGGTTCCGTAAAAGCCTTCTGGCGGTCATGAGAAAAAATCCTTTGACTAATATTGAAATGCGG